>JBCCWF010000052.1:0-20694 GCA_039194035.1 Cyanobacteria bacterium P01_E01_bin.6
CACGCTAGATCTCACTTTCAATGCTTCAACAAAGCCCATGAGAGATGCGATCGCATCTCTCATGGGCTTTGTTGAAGCATTGAAAGTGAGATCTAGCGTGTAAGTAGCTAGACATCATGAAACGGATTCTTCCAAATCCTGTGCCGTCTGTGCAGCGGGCGGCACAGGATTTTGTTTTTCGGCTTTAATTACGCCCAGGAATCAGGAGCTTTGACGTGTGGAGAGTTCCAGTCCAAATAAAGATAGTGATGATATCTGCATCCAGCAAATGAGTGGCTGAAGGTGGGGTCGCATGACCTGAGTTGACAGGATGTGCCGGAAAATTTGCGCCACTTAGGCTGAGTCGCAAAGCATGTCCTCTCGGTATGGAAATACATGTTGGCTGCAGTTGAATCCGATAAGTCGGAAGGCTCGACTTGGTCGCAACGGGTGCTGAATTTTTGGATGTAGGGTCTTGTTGAATATCATCATGGGTGGAAGTAGAACAGAGGATGCGCTGGTATCCCTGGGTGATATTCATGACGCGTCCATCTGGATACACATTAGAAAGCACAGCACACAGATCGAAGCTCTCTGCATCTGAAGTACATGTCAGGTCTACAGAAATATCTCCTGCGATTTGCCATTCATCTATCAGAGGTGCAGACGTATATGTCAAAACATCAGAGCGGCAGTCAATGGCAGCTCGATTCATCGGGCCAGAGGGAACACTGGCATGTCCCCCTTTAGACGGAACAGGACGCCATGGGTCGTGAACAATCGTGTCAGGAATGTCAGAAATCTTGTGGTGAGTTGGGGTTGGCGATCGCTCGTCAGTCAGTGTACCCGCCTGGTCATTGATGCCTGCGAGGCCTGTGGAATTAAGGAATAGTGTTGTGGTCGATGGTGACGGCCATGAGGAGAGCAATCGCCAGCGATTGCTCCCCATTTCAAATAAATGGACTGGAGATTCATCCACTACAGGCGTCGATTGTCCCTTCAAAAACTGGTCAAACCACTGGATTTGTAAGCTATCTATTGTGCTACTGGCCTCAGCTCCAAAATCCATTTCTCCCACATGTTTCCCCCAAGGAATGTGTCCCCAAGGGCCAATCCACAATTGTTGAGGATAATGGCTGCGTTGTGCCATCTCTCGATAGTATCGAATTGTTCCTCTCAAATAGGTGTCGTACCACCCTCCGATGTGGAGCATCGGCATGTCTACATCCTGGATGTGTTGGCGTGGCGACAGCATTTCCCAGTAACTATCCGGTTCTGGATGTGCTAGCCAGTCGTGATAAAAGGAGTCTGGAGCAAGGGTGTTGAGAACTTTGGAATATCCACTGACGGCGTCACAGGTGGGAGACGTTCGCGCTGCTGTATAGAGAGTGTTGTAGACATCAACATTCCCGTCTCGTCGAGCTGTTTCTGCTGCCAGCTGCATCGCCCACCCGATGCTTGCCTGGAGGCAAAGAGCACCACCTTCATAGGCCCAATCAGCGTACAGATCGTAGCCGAGCATGGCAGGACATATTGTTTTTAGCGGAGTGGGTCGATTCGCAGCAGCATAGAGTTGGGTCATCCCTTGATACGAGAACCCATACATCCCGACCTGTCCATTGCTGCCTGACAGGTTGCTAGCCCAATAAACCGTGTCCTCGCCGTCTTCAATGTCGTTCGCAAAGAGGCGAAAATCACCCTCTGAACTGCCCCGTCCGCGCACATCTTGAATCACCACAATGTAGCCATGAGCTGCATACCAGATGGGATGGGCATACACAACGGTAGAGGCGATCGCCCGACCATAGGGTTGGCGCATGAGCAGCACAGGAAACGTTTCATCTGCATCGGGGCGATAGACATCCGCATCGAGTCGAACGCCATCTCGGGTCTGCATTGAGACAGTTTCTTTGGGACACACCGAAAACATCATCAAATGGTTCCTACGTAGGTAAACACAATTCAATATAAAGCCCTTAGATCCTGCATCGCCCGCTGAGCGGGCGGTGCAGGATCTAAAAACTGGTTTTTAATGATGCCGAGGTACTTATTCTCTTCGAAACAACCAATCAGGGGCTTATAACGCGAGCCGGGAAGATGTTAAGGCAGGATTCTGGAGCGCTCAACGTCCCAGAATCCTGCCTTAACAACCAAGTCCAATCAGGCGAAGCTAAAAACTGTGTATAAGTTGGGAACTGTGGGTTTTTCGCAGGAAACACTACCGTTCCCAACTTGATTTGGGTTCATCTATGCTTGAACACCGACAGGAATGCGAGCATCTGAACGTTGAAGAACGTTCAGATCTTCTTCATCTAACTCAACAGGAATGCCGCTCCGAATGAGTTCAGCAAAGTCCTCATTGGGTACCATGATGCAAAGGGTATAGAGTCGGCTGGGGCCTGTGTTTTCAAGAATATGAACTCCTTGCGGTGGCACAAGAATACTATCTCCAGCCTGAATAGGAATGGTTTTTCCATCACAGGTTGCTAGTCCTTCGCCCTTGAGAATAAAAAACATTTCAACAGCAAATTGATGTCGGTTGGGAGGTGTTTTACCGCCGACATCAAAGATTTCCACACAATATGTCAGTGATATGTCTGATACGGTCGGGTCAAAGACAATCGCCAGTCGATTTGTATCATTCGGACTAATTCGATATGCCTGGTAGTCCGTCGGTTTCTTGAAGATAGGAATGACACAGGAAGAATCGCTCATTGTGTGGTGCTCCAGAAGTAGGTGGGTTCAAGATGGTTCAATTGTCATATCGCTCAACCGTCACGAGTGTGAGTTTCCTCAAGTGTTTGTTCCTAAACATGACTCAATCTCAGGTGTATCTGGGTGAAAGGTGTTTTTTGAACTTGTCGCATCTGCTACCCATTACGGCAATGCCTCGATGAGTTTGGGGGAATCGGTGACAAATCCAAAACATTGGTTGACGTTATAGATGGTGGCGTTGAAGCAGAAGTCAGGAGAGGTTGTCGCTGTGCAGTCTCGCAGGAGAATGCAATCATAGCCAAGGAAGTTTGCGTCTTGGAGGGTTGCCATAACGCACTGATCTGCATTGACACCAGCAAAGAAGAGAGCTGTTTTACCTAGGTTACGCAAGATACTATCCAGCGGCGTATCCCAAAATCCGCTCATGCGGTACTTGTCGATGCAAATATCATTTGGTTCCTGGGAAAGTTCATCGACGACGGCTGCAGCCCAGCTATTTTTTGTCAAGACAGGTGCCTGGTTTTTAGGCAAGGGGTCTGCCAAGCCAACTCCTTCGCCTGTCGGGTTATAGACATGGCGGAGTCCAGCACTGATATTGAGCAAATCGGGACGATTTCCCCAGTTCACCCAGAGGATCGGTACGGTGTTTTTCCGGGCCATGGGTAAGAGTTTCAGGAGTGGGGCGATGGGCTGACGTGCTGGTGTGATATCGACCCCGATATGCGCTAACCATCCGTCGGGATGGCAAAAGTCGTTTTGCATGTCAATCACAATTACCGCTGCCTTTGCAAGGTCAACCACGAGGCGCTTTGTCTCGGTTGGCACTTCGATTACGCAAGGTGGCAGGGGGGGACGTGTGATATCAGCGATCGCCGCATCAACGTACCAGGCATTCGGAGGAGTTCCAAGGGGGATTAATGGTCGATTCATCATGAGTTTGAACGGTTGCTGAGATACAAGAGCAGTTGACTGAATGCTGTGTTCGAAAGAATGACTCCATCAAGCACTGAAACCACATCAGCATGCTTTGTTTTCCTACGCTGAGAACTGCGATCGCGTCCGTATCCATCAGTACGAAACCTGAGGGCTATTCTTCTGTAGAGTAGCGATGCGACAACAGGACGAGACGGCGAGATTATGTTCCACAATAAATAATTAAGTCAATTTCAACGTCGCCATGCCCGGCTAATGCTGTGACACCGACTGTTGTGCGCCCTGGTAGTTTGTCCGCAACAAAATAGGAGGAATAAATTCGATTCACTGCTTCATAGAACCGAAAATCAGTAATAAAAATGCGTGCCATTGCGACTCGTTCAAAGCTAGTTTCTGCATGGTCAATGACCCGCTTGAGGTTTTCCATCACCTGCTGCGTTTGGTCTTCAATCGTTCCCCGGATGACCTCTCCCGTGTCTGGGTTTTCAGCCAACTGTCCTGTGACAAATAGGAAATCTCCAGCTCGAACAGCATGAGAATAGGGCGCGACAGGAGGCAACACATTATCGGGCAGCGTCAAATGTTCAAACATGGGTGAGCTTAGCAATAAGAACGATTGAAACGTCAGTGTAGGCACTGTAATTGTTGTTTGCACCCACGCTAAATGCCAAGACTCTAGCCCGGAAACGGCTCAATACTCGAACTTGTTATGTCGACTTAAGATTGCATAAATACTGATGTAACGTTCTACGAAAGACGGAGTCAGTCGTTAGCGCTTGAGTCTTTTAGCCAACGATATTGGCTCAATGTTGATTGTGCTTAAATGAATGGTTTCATCATGTCTTTATCTTGTTTCATTATTGAAAATGCACTGATACCTTCTGCAGATGCCTATGCACCCGCCACCGTTAAAACGACGGGCACCCATATTGCTGACATCAATCAAGACATTTCTACTGAGGGCGTTCGGGTAGATGCAACCGATAAGTTTCTGCTTCCAGGGTTTGTGAATGCCCATACCCATTCGTCGGAGCTGTGGTGTCGGGGCTATATTCCGCCTTTGCCCCTGGAGCTATGGCTAGCAGAACTCTATGATTTTGATGTGCTGGAACCTGAGCATATCTATCTCAGCGCCCTTGGCACGGCAGTTGAAACTTTACTATCTGGAGGAACCACGGTCGTTGATCATCTGGTTCCCATTCCTGGAAAAGAGATTGAATCTATTGCAGCAGCGGAAAGGGCCTATCGCGAGATTGGCATTCGGGCATTCATTGGGCCGCTGCTTCAGGATGAACCCATGACAGCAGGAATTCCTTCGGGGAACGGCTCCACGCACCTATCTATTGAACCGCAGCATACACAGGGTGTCCTTGATATCTTGGCTGAAGCTGTGCAAAAGTTTCACCGACCCCACGACGGTATTTCTATCATGGCAGCTCCGACAGGGGCACAACTTTGTTCTGATGCATTCTTTGAAGGGTGCATTGACCTCAGCGATCGCCATCATCTCTGCCGCCATACCCATCTTCTGGAGTCTAAGGCGCAAAAGATGCTAGCTCATGAAAAATATGGGTGTACTGCTGTTGAACATCTGAAACACTTGAATTTCTTGGGCGATCGCACGTCTTTGGCTCATTCTATTTGGCTCGAAGAGAACGATATTCAGATGTTGGCTCAAACGAAATCAACGGTGGTGCATAATCCGTTGAGTAATCTCCGACTCGGAAGCGGCATTGCTCCTCTATTGCGCTATCGACAGGCTGGCGTGAACGTCACCTTTGGGTGCGACGGAGCGGCCAGCAACGATTCTCAGGACTTGTTGGAAGCGATTAAGATTGGCACCCTGTTGCACAACACCACTGATTTTGATTATCGACGGTGGATTACTCCTCAGAAAGCGGTTCAGATGGCGTCACAAGGGGGTGCAACTGGCTTGGGTATGGGCGATCGCCTCGGCTCTATCGATGTGGGTAAGTTGGCAGATTTGGTGCTGTATGACTTGAAATCGATGTCACTGCTTCCTCGAACCGACCCCATTGGGTTGTTAGTGATGGGACGCCCAACTCAGGCCGTGGATAGGGTTTGGGTGAATGGACGTCAGGTGGTTGAGCATGGGCAGGTAACCACCATTGATGTGGATGCGCTAAAACAGGAACTGTATGATCGCAGCCAATGGAAACGAGCAACTGAGCAATCGCCCTCCCGTGTTGCGATTGAAGCTCGATATCGCTCTGTGATGAGGCTTCCTCTGTGAAATATTCGGTTGATGTGATTGAGCGAGTTTGCGATCGCTTGTTGCAATCTGTTTAGAGGCGGCTCCTTAGAGGCGACTACAATCTTCTTTCTTACGCAACTTGTCCCAATGTCGTGATGTAAAGAACAGCCTCATCAGGTGGAATGCCCAGTACATCGTTGACAGAATCGTCAAAGAATCCCGCAATTCCGCTAACGCCCAACCCTAAACGAATAGCCGCAAGATTGAGTCGCTGTCCGAGGTGTCCTGCATCCATGTGCAAATATCGATAGGCGCGATCGCCATAGCAGTCAATGGCTTTTTGTAGGTCGGCAGTGTGAAAGACGACAACCGCTGCATCTCGGCCTAAATCTTGCTTGAGACAAAGGAAATGTAACTCCCGGCGGAAATTTCTAAATCGAATCTGTCGCAGTTCCTGGGCATGAGGTGCGTAGTAGTAGCAACCTTCATCCAGGTCATCCACTCCGGAAACGACAATAAAAGTTTCGATAAGGCTCAAGTCAAAATAATCAGGAGAACGATCGAGTCCTTGATTGGGATAGTGATGAGGCTGGTACGTGAAGTCAAAAATCTGCTTCAAGTCATCCAGTCGGAGATTTAATCCGTTGTAATTTCGTGTTGAGCGTCGTTTTAGGATAGTGGCTTCTAGTCTCAGCAATTCGGCTTCCCAATCAATGGGCGGCTCAATTCCCATTTCTACTTTCAGACAAAATGGAAAGTTATATTTGTCTAAACTTTTGGACAAAGGCGTCTCAGAAGACTCAGCAATAGAAAGGACTGGTGACTGTTGTGATCGTTTCTCAGGAGGCAGATTTGATGATAGGCCATCCGCAGAAGCAGACGTTTTCCAATTTACATTTTGGGTCGGAGGAATGCTTGCGGCCTCATGCAATCGAGGCAATAACTCATCAGAGGCGATCGCACTATCAGACAGATGTGTTGAGGAGGGTAGTACCGTTGGATACGGTGGCAGATTCTGATTCACGTTCAGTAAATCAGCGAGTGCCATAATCGTGAGTCCGCCCTCTTGTTCTGCATCGAGATAAAGCATTTGATTGAGTGCGTCATCGGCAAACCCGCCAATCAAATGAGGTCGGTATTGATTAATTGCACAGGCCAATTCAACATTGCCAAGCAGGTGTCCAGTGTCCAACAGAATACGTCGATAGGCACGGGCTCGATATCGCCATATCGAGCGACTATAAACTGCTGTTGTTATCAGCGCAAACTGGGTGTGTTCTAGGCTCGGATGCCAAAAACAAGATTCCTGCAACGTTTGCCAAACATCGCTATCCCAAAACTGAACGAGAGAATGCCCTTTGGGTTGATAGTGGTAAAGGCCCGATGCAAGAACATCTGTGCCTCGTGATACTAAGTAGAGTTCGGCTGGATACAAGGCTCCAGCCGATGGAGATGAGCGCAAATAGATAGGCTCTCCCCCTTGCGTAATGACTTTGACTGTCAATCCATAACTACACAGAAAAAGCCGAGATAACCGTTTTCGCTGTTGTTTGACGTTGGCACTGAGATTTTGAACACTACTATCGCTGGTATCTTCCTCTAAATAAGGTTTTAGTGGATATTCAGTACCAATTTTGTAATCTTTGAATGGAACAGGTTGACTATCCCAGTCAATAGCTCCAGCCTGTTGTTTGATGGTTTCAGGAGAATATTTAGTTTGCTGATGATAATGCTGGGATATGGAAAGATTGGGGTTTGGCATAGTGAATCAGCATGATGTGTCGGTTGTGAGATAACTAGGTCTAAAGTTTGTCTGGGATTTATTTGGGATAAGAAGGCCAGTTCTCATCCTGACGTGATATACATACACAGTCAGAGGCGCAGGGAAACAGACGATGTTGCTCACTTCATGTTGCCCTACCTTCCCATCCTAATCACAATGCTTCGTATCTGGTAGAGTAAATCGCTACTCTCGAAAGACTTTTTTGGGGAAATTTGCAATGGGCTTTTTCAGTTAAGTACCTGGACGAAATTAAAACCAAAACCCCAAATCCTGTGCCGCCCGCGCAGCGGGCGGCACAGGATTTGAAAGGTTACGTTTACTTATGTCTAGCTACTGACAGGAAAACTATTGGTTTGATTCTGAGGAGATGAGCGATCGCTCGCATTAATGTCTAAACGACTACATCGAATAAGACGATATGTACGTAGAAAACAATGAAAGGACTCATCTTTAGCAAAGATGAGTCCTTTCATTGTGTTTGGTTTAGTTTTTGGGATAGCCGTAGCCCCATTCTGCGTTACAGCTTACTGCCGCATTCAGGACAAAACTTATGGGTGCTCAGAGTCTCTGCGCCACAGGACGCGCAATTGGACGAGGTAACAGGATGGTTTTTCTCCGGTTGTGTAGGAAGCCCAAGCATTTGAGCATTACTTTTTCCAGGAGCTACCATTGGATAGCAATTTTCATCCTTTTTAACGTGGACATCCATCAAAACTGGGCCATCATGTGCAAGCATCTCGGCGATCGCCCCTTGCAACTCTGCCTGATCTGTGACGGTCATTCCGCGCACACCAAATGCCTTGGCGAGTAGCTCAAAGTCCGGCATCCCAATTTGCATATTTGAGGAAGAATACCGTTCTCCGTAGAAAGTTTGCTGCCACTGGCGCACCATTCCTTGCCAACCGTTGTTGATAATCACAGTCTTGACTGCGATGCCATACTGGGCAAGGGTCGCAAGCTCCTGCAAATTCATTTGAAAGCTAGCATCACCACTAATGCAAATCACCTCTTCGTCAGGCAGAGCCACTTTTGCACCCATGGCGGCTGGCATACCGTAGCCCATCGTGCCGAGTCCCGCACTGGAGATCCATTGTCGAGGGCCATTTTTCAAGAACTGAGCAGCCCACATTTGGTGTTGTCCGACATCTGTTGTGTAATACGCGTGGGGTGCTTGCTCTCTGAGTTCAACAATGACTTCCTGAGGGGAAAGCTGTCCGACATAACGGGGAGCCGTAAGAGGATAATCTCGCTTCCAGGAATCGATAAGCGATCGCCACTGTTGGGTTTGATCTGAATTAACCGATATCCCCGAAGCGATATCGCGTTCCAGCAACGAACTCAACACTTGGCGAACATCCCCAACGATGGGAACCTCTGGGGAGCGATTTTTGCCTACCTCTGCTGGGTCAATATCAATGTGAATGACCTTTGCACGGGATGCGAATTCGTCGAGTTTGCCGGTTACGCGATCATCAAATCGTGCACCAACAGCAATGAGGAGATCACATTCAGTGACTGCAAAGTTCGCGTAGGCTGTCCCGTGCATGCCCAACATTCCCAAAGCCAAGGGATGATGCTCATCAAAAGAGCCTTTGCCCATGAGTGTGGTGGTTACAGGAATGGAGTATCGTTCGGCTAGTTGAAGAAGCTCTCGATGGGCTCCTGCTGTAATGGCACCTCCTCCGACATAGAGAAGTGGCCGCTTTGCATTGCGAATCAACGTGAGAGCCTGCATCATCTGGCGAGGATTGCCCTTCACAGTTGGCTTATATCCTGACAGTTTGATGTTTCCAGGCTCGACTGGAATGTAATCAATCTCCGCTAATCCAATATCTTTGGGTACATCGATTAGCACTGGACCTGGACGACCTGTATTGGCAATGTAGAATGCTTCTGCAACAATTCGAGCCATATCTTTGGGATCACGAACCACATAGGAGTGTTTCACAATGGGCAGGGTGATCCCAAAAATATCTGTTTCCTGAAAAGCATCGCTGCCAATGGCTGAGCTAGGGACTTGCCCAGTCACTACAACCATTGGAATGGAGTCCATCTGAGCTGTGGCAATACCCGTCACTAAGTTCGTGGCCCCTGGTCCCGATGTGCCAAAACAAACGCCCACCTTTCCAGTCGCCCGAGCGTATCCATCTGCTGCATGCGATGCGCCTTGTTCATGCCGAACCAAAATGTGTTGAATATTTCCCTGTTCCTCAGCCTTGTACAAAGCATCGTAGATAGGCAAAATTGCCCCGCCAGGATACCCAAAAATGTGGGTGACCCCGTGGCGTTGGAGGCTGTCAATGAGTGCATAGGCTCCACTTACACGAAGGGCACCTGGGTGACTCTGAATGCCGCTATTTTGTGTCGTGACCGTCAGACTTTGTCCTGGTGATTGAATAGCATCAAACGTAGCAGACGGACTAGGCAATGCATTAGACATGGTGTGGACTCAGCGTTTAGATACAGATGTGGATAGGAACGGAACGGGATGGTTGCGAACGATCTAACGTAGGTGATGCATTCTAGCGATGATGCATTCAAATGATGAAAATAACTTAGGGGTTCTTGTCAGTTTTCCACCATTCACAATCGAACCAGGATTGCTTCATCCTAGTACGTTTCAAGGTTGATTCAGAAATGTTAAGTAGCTTGGCGTTATTAAACTAAAAAAACAAAAACCTGGGGAGCGTCCCGGAGGAGCGCTCCCCAGGTTTTTAAAGTGAGTTTATTGATGCCTATCTACTTAAGGATGAGCAAACGATTCGCAAAGATGTTCCTGGGTAGATGCCTTACGTTCAAATGAAGAGGAACACGCTTAATGCTATTGTGCGTTGCCTCATTTGAAAGGTCAAAACTAACGTTTGCAGGCTTGAAAGCGTGCTGCAACAGATGCGAAAAGCAGCATCCGGTCATGGCATAAAACCAGAAAATCACAGTCTTCAACATAAAGGCTTTCGAAAAGCTTCGATGAAACCTCTTAAATGCCTTAAGATTCCAGTCTAGACATCATACTAGTACCCTGTCGAGACATTCAAGATAGAAAAAACATTATGAGTTCACCAGTTCAGCTCATCTTATACAGCAAACCAGGATGTCATCTCTGTGAAGGATTACAGGAGAAGTTAGAAGGAATTACGTCAATGAACCTCCTGATCGATATTCGAGATATTACGACTCGAACCGACTGGTTTCAGCAATTCCAATATGAGATCCCGGTGCTGTTTTATGTTGCCAATGCGAGTGATGCCTCTCCAAAGACAGATTCGAGCAATCAGGTTGATCCCCAAGCCATGAATCAGTCGTTAGGCGAATCCTCTTCTGCTTTTCTGGTTCCAGTTGAACGGCCTTCTCCGCGGGCGTCGATTGATCGTGTAGAAAAGCTTGTTCGTCGAGCGATCGCCAAAACAGAGTAAATCACCAAAGCAGAGTAAATCGTCAAAGCAGAGTAAATCGCCAAAGCAGAGTAAATCGCTAAAGCAGAGTAAATTGATGGGTAATTTGAACAGTGCCATCGTGAACGGTGGTGCTGCATTTACGCCTAAAACTATCAATGCAATCAGTGGAAAGGAGGTCTGGATATGAAATTACGCACGTTGCTGTCGTTGATGCCAAGCATGGTCACGAGCGCTAGCGGAGCCAGCGTTGATCATCCAGCTTTGGATGCTGATGTGACCGGACTATCTACGAATTCTCATGAATGCCAACCTGGCGATCTTTTCATTGGTATGCCGGGTACTCGGGTGGACGGTGGTGACTTTTGGCCCAGTGCGCTTGTGGCTGGGGCGATCGCCGCATTAATCTCTCCCCAAGCCTTTGACAAAACACAATCTGCGGCAGTAGAGACGTCTGCCTGCTTGATCCCCTTTCCCGACATGCCTCTGGCCTGTGCTGAAGCATCCGCTGCATTCTTTGGCTCCCCAGCAACGAAACTAACGTTGGTTGGTGTTACCGGGACAAATGGGAAAACAACCACGACTCACCTGATTGAATTTCTGCTCAACCATGCTCAGCATCGAACAGCACTTTTTGGCACCCTCTACACGCGGTGGCCGGGATATGCACAAACTGCACGACATACGACACCCTTCGCAGTCGAACTTCATCGGCGCCTCAAGGATGCGGTAGATGCCGACTGTCATATCGGTGTCATGGAAGTGAGTTCTCATGCCTTGGCTCAGAAACGGGTGTTTGGGTGTCCGTTTGAGGTGGCTGCTTTCACAAACCTCACCCAAGACCATCTCGACTTTCATAAGGATGTCGACGACTATTTCGCTGCCAAGGCCCAACTGTTTCAGCCCGACTATCTCCAAGGACGAGCGATTATCAATTGCGATGATCCCTACGGGCAAAAATTGATCCAGGCATTGAAGGCAGAGCCAAACGGAGCTGACGTGTGGTCATACAGTGCGACTCAAAATGTTGCTATGGGTGGGGCACCTGGGGATGCTTCGGCAGACATCTATGCCACGGATCTTGCTTATGAGCCTGATGGGGTGCGTGGGATACTGCAGACTCCGTTAGGAAGCCAGCCGTTTTCTTCCCCACTGGTTGGGCAGTTCAACCTAGCCAACCTCCTAGCCGCTGTCGGAGTTGTTCAATCCCTTGGAGTTGAGCTAGAGCAAATTGTGGCTGGATTGCCTCATTTTTCGGGTGTTCCTGGACGGATGGAAAAAATTCAGGTGAGTCCTGACCAAGACGTCAGCGTCATTGTGGACTATGCCCATACGCCCGACGGACTGGAAAACTTACTCAATGCGGCTCGTCCTTTTGTGACAGGGCGAATGATCTGTGTGTTTGGGTGTGGAGGCGATCGCGATCGCACGAAACGGCCTCAAATGGGGGCGATCGCGGCAAGACTTGCGGATCAAGCAATCGTAACCTCCGATAATCCTCGCACGGAAGACCCTCAAAAGATTTTGAACGACATTGTGGAAGGAATTCCTGCGGATACCGATGCCATTGTTTTGGGCGATCGCGCTGAGGCTATTCAAACGGCGATCGCAACAGCACAACCTGGTGATGGAATTCTAATTGCAGGCAAAGGCCACGAAGATTATCAAATTCTCGGCACCGAAAAGATTCACTTTGATGATCGAGAACAAGCCCGCATGGCCTTACACACTCGATTATCTGAGGGATAGCTGGTATTCAGACTCGCAAGGAGAATTTCCCTACTCATTGAGTTCGGTTATGGCCACGTCAATGTTCATGCGATCGGTTTAGTATGAAGTATAAAGCACTTGCCATTTGCCAATAGATGTTCGCCATCGGATACATCGACCCATGCCTAAACTTTACAGCCACGAAGAAGTGCAAGAGATTCTGAATTTGGCGATCGCCCGTCAGACAGATGCCGGAGAACTCACCTATCATCAGTTGCTCGAAATCGCTGATGAACTCGGGTTGAGTGCACATGATATTCAGCAGGCGGAAGACGATTGGCGATCGCTAGATACTGAGGTGAAAGACCGTCAAGAATTTTGTCGATACCGTCAGATTCAGTTTCGACAACATGCCTTTAAATACTTAATTGTGAATGGATTTATCCATGTCATCGCCCTTTTGGGGTTATCGCTAGCGGGACAGCCGCTGACACTTTTACCGGGCCCACTCATTTTTTCGTTGATTTGGGGGATGTTTCTGAGCCTAGATGGATGGTCATCTATCCAGACTGAAGGCTCTCGCTTTGACCGGCGCTACCAAAAGTGGAGGCGCACTATTTTGTTAAGGCGTTCTGTGAATAACCTGGTTAATCGTGGCTCGAAAGCGGTAGGAAGTTTGATCGGACGCTGGTTTGAGGCAATGTAACCAAATCAGGATTTAAGACAATGCAAGTGTTGATGGAAAAACAATGTGGGGAGGGCGTGTATTATGCTTTCTCCCCACATTGTTTCAACCGCTGCTCGGTTGAGAACACGACTTGGCAAACGTCTCAAATTTATCGATAGTTGGTGAATTGAATTGCAACAGGCCAATCCTCTTCGCGCAAAAGCTGCATTGCTGCCTGCAAATCATCTTTTGATTTGCTGGAAACGCGAACGATGTCCCCTTGAATGGATGCTTGAACCTTTTTATATTCGTCTCGAATAAGCTTTGTAATTTTCTTGCCGAGTTCTTGTTCAATGCCTTTTCGAAGGGTTATCTCTTGGCGAACACGGCTCCCGCTGGCTGCATCCACGTCTCCATAGTCAAAAATCTTGAGGGACAAGTTGCGTTTTGATGCTTTTGTTTGAAGGACGGTATGTACCGACTGGAGTGTAAACTCACTATCCGTCTCAATCGTGAGAGATGAGTCACTAAGAGAGATTTCAGTTTTGGTATCCTTCAGGTCAAACCGGCTCTTAATCTCCCGTCGGGTCTGATCAATTGCATTGACCAATTCTTGGCGATCAAAGTCGCTGACAACATCAAAGGAATAATTCGAAGCCATAAGAAAAATACGCGATTGAGCAGTGATGCATAGTGTCTCGGCGCAGAAAATTTAGAGTCCACTACACTCAGGGTTCACTATAGATGAAGAAACAGGATTTCATCTATAGGCGAAACATCGCTTAAACATGCCCTACAACCTCTATGAATCTGAGTAAGTACCTGGACGTCATTACAACCAAAACCCTAAATTTTGCGCCGCCTGCGCAGCGGGCGGCGCAGAATTTGGACGGATACGTTTACTGATGGCTGTCTACTTATTAGAGATATCGCTAGGGTGAGAGTGAGGTCACGCTCATGAGGCTCAGGAGAAATAGCGTGTAGGTTCCAATCGATCCGATACCAAACATGAGCGATCGCAGCAGCGGAATATCCAGAATGTAGAAAGCAGGATACAGAAAACGAGCCACGACATGGGCGATCGCCGCACCCATAGCCAAACTCGAATCCTGACCAGTGATATAGGCCATGAATGCTGCCGCTGAAAACTGGATGAATGCTTCAAACGCATTTTCATGTGCCCACGTCGCCCTTTGAGCAAATGCCGGAAGCTTCTCAAGCATTGCCCTCGGAGAAGAGGTGTCATAACCCACACTCAGACGTGCATACCCTACGACTAGAAAAGGGAGATAGATCAACAATGCCGCAACAGCAATGGCGTATAGCAAATAAGAAGAACCTGAAACCACCTCTACATATGGCATTGCTTTGGATTTATAGAAAACTAGATGACCGACAGTAAGCACGACACTCAGTCACGTTAATCCAGATAGAATAACGTAACAAGTTTGCGCTGTTCTTCTGCAGCCTGACAGGTTTTTAGCAATGTCGTGCTGTCGTGGAAGGCAAAACAGATTAATTGCTGACACCGAGAGATGATTTCTTGGTTGCAAATAGAGCTTGCATCAGCCAATGAAAGGGTGTCATTTCCAGGACTCTCTACCAAGTGAATAACAGTTTCAAGCTGCTTTCGTGATTCCCGAGGCTGACGTTTTAAGCTTTGAGGCAGGATAACCGTCAATAGATTCGGATCCCCTCTCATTGCTCCTCGGATTGCAGCCGAATTTGCTCCCGTTGCCCCTGATGTCAACAGATGATTGCTTGCCTGCACAAGAGCAAAGGCAAGCAGCTCGATCATATTTTGATGAGTAATCGGAACATGGCGCGAACCCAATATGGCAATTCGCTTAGAACCAGTTTGCTGAATAGCAACTAGCTCTTGTAAATACTCATCGACTTGTGGAATGTCTAACGATTGACTCAACGCCAGTACTAGTCTGCACAACCACGACATTCTAGCAGGTGCTGGATGCTATGGGCATAGGTGTCGAGAAAACTGGGGTTTTGGAAAGATAGGTTTCGATGCTGTGCCCAAGGCTCATTTATGAACAGGATGGAGAGAATTGAAGGATCAATCTGTCGGTGATCACTGGTACAGTTCCTGTAGATTTCTGTGGGGAGTCAGGCACTCTAAATATGGTCGGTTTTACAGTAGGGTTTAATGAAAATCTGCTGCGTGGCTCATCAATGCTACAACTTGGGCGCTATTCTTAGGTGCAGTCCGTTATCAAAATAGCAGTACAAGAGATGTTCACAGACCGTATGTGCACTAACATGGATGGAGACGCAAATTTTCGACACAAAAATATAATCATTTTTTCTTATCTCAACATTAAGAGAATTTTTATTGCTGTTTTGCTTAATGTTTTGTTACAAATAGAGCAGGTTGTTTAGACTTGAGGACATTATGCTCGGAGGTCTTACCGGCCTGGCCAACCAATCCAGTAATGACTGGGGGAAGCGGATGCTAAATACCGTTGCTAGCCAGTCCATTCGCCATCTCTTTTCTGAGAGTGGATCTGTTGATGTTGAAATCCAGTGCGAACCCTCAAGTAAACTTCTTCAGGGAAGTATTGATAGTTTCAAAATGAAGGGGCAGGATCTTGTGATTCGGCGTCAGTTCCGGGTTGAAGAGATGTCTTTTGAAACTGATGCTGTTGCTATTGATTCGTCTGCATTGCTGGGCGGCAAACTTCGTCTTAAGCAGCCAACTCAGGCGGTCGCCAAGGTTACCCTGACTGAAGATGCTATTAACAGTGCTTTTGAAGCAGAGTTGGTTAAGACGCGCTTAACTCACGTTGATTCTGAGGCACTGCTTAATCTGTCTGGTGGTGAACCGGTCTCGTTTCGTTCAGTCAAGGTTGAGCTATTGCCTCAAAACGGCGTTAGATTAGCTGCAGTGACCGATTTACCGAATCAAAATGATGTTCCTATTCAGATGACTGCAACGCTTGCTGTGGAGAAACGGCGTAAAGTTCTCTTCAACGATGCGTCCTTTGATGATGAAGGAATTGACCCATCGAAGCGAATTCTCTCTAAGATTCTGACGAAGACGTTTGCAGAGATCTTGAACGAGATGGTCGATTTAGATCGATTTGACTTAGACGGCGTCATGATGCGGATTAACCGTTTGGAGACTCACGGGAAGAATCTAATCTTTAGCGGATATGCTCAGATTGATCAATTTCCAAGTATAGGCTAATTGGCTTGTACTTTAAGCCAGGATTGTGGGGTGCGGAGCGCCCCACAATCCTGGTTATTCTGTAAACGGTGCCAAGTCGTGTAATCAACTTTCCATCAAAAACAGGGCTCGGGTAGAAAATAACCCGAACCCTGTTTTTAATGCTTGAGCCGCTCTACTTTTTTGTTATGCAGGCAAGAGCGATCGCTGGCAACTAGGGCAGATCGCATGAATCATTAGCTGACAATCTAGAAGGTGATACCCCTCTTTTTCTGCGGTTTTGATGCCTGTCTTGAGAATTGAGTCGTTCTTAAATTCGATTGTTTTGCCGCATCGTACACAGACAAGATGATGATGGTGATGAGGATGAGGTCGATTGAGTTCATAGTTCTTATGCCCCTCAGCCAGCTCAAGCTCTCTCAAAATACCCATTCGAGCCATCAATTTAAGATTGCGATAAATCGTAGAAAGGCTGACCTTTTCCCCTTGACTTTCCAGCAACTCGCACAGTTCTTCTGCATTGAGATGCTTGCCCTCAGGTAGATTCTGAAAGAAGATCAAAATCTTTTCTCTCTGGGGAGTCATTCGCCATCCCCGTTCATGAAGTTCAGCTTTGAGAGAGGTTGTCGTATACATTGCTCGTTTTTCTCAATAACGTGAGCTTAATGCAAGCATACAGGAATTGTTCTCATAGTTGCAACAATAGAGTTTTATTGAGAATTAGAGGCAATAGTGAAAATACCAGCAGTTTTTGATGCGTTGAGAATCTTCAGTCGTTGATGTCTCAATGGGTTTCAAGATTGATCCCCGGTTGTTACCTGATTCTATTTCCTCAACAAACTGACACGTCTAGCCATTACTAGTTCATAATTCTTTGAAGCGCATGCATAAATGGGATCACTGGATGAGTAAAACCATGGGCAAGATATTGTCCTAACGCTTGCTTGGCTGATAGTAGTGCTGATAATGGTTTGGACTCAAATCAAATTTGTCGCTATGCTCTGAAGCCTAAATGACACCCAAAGACTCTGGTTCTGGATGGCACTGGGGCCAGAGTCTCCAGTTTGGCTTTCCATCCGGAGACTCGGAAACAGAAGATGGTTTACCCCTCTTTTATTGCCTGACATAGCACGAGTGAAGCGTCAAACTAGTCTTTACAGACCGCTTGTGTTGTATTTTTAAGTTTCTTTGGTTTCTCGTACTTTATTGGCTTCTGATGAGGATTAGTTGTGAATTTTCAGTCTGTTATTGAAACGCTGAACACATTTTGGAGTAATCGAGGCTGCTTGCTTGTCCAGCCTTACGATGTTGAGAAGGGTGCTGGAACGAAAAGTCCTCACACGTTCTTGCGCGCAATTGGGCCGGAACCTTGGTCGGTTGCTTATGCGGAGCCGTGCCGACGTCCTTCGGATGGGCGCTATGGGGAAAATCCAAACCGGGTACAGCATTATTACCAATACCAAGTATTAATTAAACCGTCACCTGACAATATTCAAGACGTTTATCTGGATTCTTTGAAAGCACTAGGTATCAAAGCGGAGGATCATGATATTCGTTTTGTGGAAGACAATTGGGAAGATGCAGCTGTGGGAGCCTGGGGCGTTGGCTGGGAAGTGTGGCTCGATGGCATGGAAGTGACTCAATTCACTTATTTTCAGCAATGTGGGGGAATTGATTGTCGGCCAGTTTCCATTGAAATTACCTATGGATTAGAGCGCCTGACAATGTATTTGCAAAACGTGGACTCAATTTTCGATATTCGCTGGAATGATGTGTTGACCTATGGCGATGTGTTTTTGCAGAGCGAAATTGAGAACTCCGCGTATAACTTTGAGGCATCTGACCCAGAAAAGTTGTTTACGTTGTTTGAGCTATTTGAACAAGAAGCACAACGGTTAATGGATTTGGGGTTAGTCATTCCCAGCTATGAGCATGTGCTGAAATGTTCTCACACATTCAATTTACTCGATGCTCGGGGGGTTATTTCTGTTACAGAACGGACTCGATATATTGCTCGGGTTCGAACCTTGGCTCGACAAGTGGCGCAACTTTACTTGCAACAACGAGAAGCGATGGGATTTCCTTTGTTGAAAAAGTCTGATTCTGCTCAGGCGGCTTAAATGAAACCCAAACCATATATTGGGCTTGTACCTTAGTCGGAAAGAATTTAGCGGGATTCTGGGGCTCCGCGGCCCAGAATCCCGCCTTAAGAGACAAGCCCCATATTGGGAACTGCAGTTCCCAACCTAGACGAGGTTTAGCTGAAAATTGGATTGGGTATGTCTCATTCGCTCAACCTTCTGATTAATTCCGTATCCACGTTGAGGAATTGACTGATTTGTAACGAATAAGCTGCAAGAGAGGTGACATTGTTGAACTGTTGTCTAACCTCTCACGTAGATGTCATAACTAATTCTGCATCGCAAAAGGATCCTTTCAACTATGACCTCTAGCCCTTTGGCCGTATCTCCATCAGGTTCATTTCATTATCCGGGTGATGATTTCCGCATTACATTTGCGCCATTGCTGATTGAGGATGTTTATCAGGCTGTTGATGATCCGGCGAATGGGGCGATTGTGATGATGAGCGGCATGGTTCGCAATCAGACGGATGGCCAAGCAGTTGTTGCTTTGGAATATCAAGCGTATGAGCCGATGGCGATCGCCATCTTCCGCAGCATTTCTGAGCAGATTCGAAAAACCTGGGTAGATGTAACCCATGTTGTGATTCATCATCGCACTGGGAAACTATTGATTGGTGAAATTAGTGTATTAGTGGCGGTTGGCTGTCCTCATCGTTCAGAAGCATTCGAAGCCTGTAAATTTGCCATCGATACGTTGAAGCATAATGCTCCGATTTGGAAAAAAGAACATTGGGCAGACGGTTCATCCAGTTGGGTCAGTATCGCAGCCTGCGAGGAAACGCATTAGAGCAGATCTCAAAACAGAACTCCGAGAAATATCAGACTTGTTACAATACGAAACATATGGTGTTTCAATCCTTAATCTGAAATAAGGATCGATGATGGGAGTTGGAATACACCATGTCAAGTTCTTCAGGCCGCATGGTTTATTGACCATGCAGGTTTTAAAGAATGAAAATTCAAAAACTCCGAGTTAGTTTATTGGGAATGGTGGCTGCACCACCATTCCCAATAAACTAGCCTCCGGTTTTATTTCATTCCTATTTCTACGCAGGGTAGCCCTAACGCGCGCAATGGGTGCCAAGCGCTTATACACATATTGAATCCGTTACTAATGTCACCTTTAGAAACTAGACAATCTATAGAAAATGCTGATGAGTTAAGGTTTAGCTCGTCGCATGATTGGAAAATTAAGCTCCTCTACGATGGGGATTGCCCATTATGTTTGCGAGAAGTGAACTTCCTAGCCAAGCATGATGACGGAAGAGGATTGGTTAACTTTGTCGATATATCCGATGCTGGATATAGCCCTGATGACAATGCCGGCATTGATTATGAGACAGCAATGGGACGCATTCATGCCATTCGTTCTGATGGCACAATCATCACGAATGTTGAGGTGTTCCGCCAAACTTATCAGGTGTTGGGCATGGGGTGGATTTATGCTGCGACAAAATGGCCTGTCATTGGCCCGTTCGTTGATTGGGTCTATGAGTTGTGGGCAGAGCGTCGGCTTGCTCTGACAGGGCGTCCAACGTTGGAGAGCCTGATAGAGGCTCGCAAAGAGTGCGAAGCACCTGGCACCTGTCGCCTATAGATGTTTTTTCGTGTGCTTCCACTGGACGTTGTTATCGTCTACGTAACCATTTGAATCCGAACCAAGCAATAGGCAGTAGTGCGATCGCCGAAGAAGGTTCAGGAATTCGCTCTGGATTTGGCGGATTGCCACCGCTGTTAATTGGGCGAAGCGGCGGAGCATCATCCGGGTCGTTTAGATCAAAGCCAATGATATCGATCAGCATCTGGTCATTGCGAGTGAACTGTAAAACTTGTTCAACATTTGGCGATGGTTCTGCTAGCCCTAAAAACCACCCCCCAATTTCATCGGCCTGCCAGCGGCTTGCAAGTTTTACATATACTCGACGTATTCCAGTTTAGAAGTTGGCTATTGGAGTTTGTAGAGCTTAAATCTAGA
>JBCCWF010000053.1:0-20612 GCA_039194035.1 Cyanobacteria bacterium P01_E01_bin.6
AACGTATCCTTCCAAATCCTGTGCCGCCAACTCAGCAGTTAGCACAGGTTTAGAATTCTAGTTTTAATTATGTTCAGGTACTTACAGCAAAATCTGAATAGACTATAGCAGAATTATTTTTAATTGAATGAATGCTCTCAATTCATATTAAAGAGTGTTAAATTTGTAAGAATTTGTAAGAATTTGTGAAAATCATGATGCTCTCTTCTCAATATTTCAAGGTATAAGAGTTGTTCTTAATTTTATCTTTTTTATATCTACTGATTATTGTTTAGAGAATCCTTTAAATATTCACGGCAATTAAAACCACAATGACACAAGCAACGTCCGCTGACTAGAGAATAATATACGTCCAGGTACTTATGAAGTCTAAAAGTCATTTACAGCAATATTCTCAAGAGTTTTCTTCACCACTAAACTCAGCTACCTTTAGATCTAGCAGGCTCACACTTCATGGATGCACAACCAAACCTTTGAATGGTTGAGGTACGAGTGATGTGGAACTTTCTCAATTGTATACCGTCATACTTTATTAAGTGCATATCTGACGTCAATGAATATGTAAAATATCAAGGTGCTCTCTACAATATCTAACTGAACGTTTGGACAAACGAATCATCAGTAGCGTCGTTAATGCGCAGAGCAAACTAACGATAATCCAAACGATTTGATCAGGGATTTTAGGCCAACTACCATGATGAACAGCAATGGTCTCGTCATTAGCCTCGATTGATACCGAGTATGATGTGTATGCAGATAAGTCTCTAGACATCATTAAAATCAAAATCCCAAATCTTTTGCCACTTGCGCAGCGGGCGGCACAGGATTTAGAAGGATACGTTTAATTATGGCTAGATATTTATTATCTATCTGGTGATTAGTCAATAGTTTAGATGCAACGTGTTCCGAGCTAATTCTTGCAAAGATATCGCTAGAGCTTGAGGTCTATAATCTTCACGCCTAATGGGTAATAATCAAATGAACGTACCCACTCGAATTAGCCACATGCTTTCTCAGTTCAGACCATGACACTTTGCAGAATTCGTCATGGATTTGTGACGATGCGATAGACTCAAAATTTAGAAATTTACTGGCTCCTTCCTCTTCATACTCAGCGATTGAACTCGCCATCATAAATGGCTTGAGCACGTTGTCATGCAATGAATAAGTACCTGGACATCATTAAAACCAAAACCCTAAACCCTGTGCCGCCCGCTCAGCGGTCGGCACAGGATTTGGAAGGATACGTTTAATTATGGACATCTACTTACCAATTCCTCATATACATGGTTTTTGGGAGGACAATAGTGCCATATCGCTCAAAGGGCGTGGCTGCACTATTGCTCCTACGAAGATCTGTAAATGGAATTGAGAGAACTGGCATAAACCGTTTAATTTGTTGCCCAGGAAACTCACCTATCACGTAACAGTGAAAAAATAATCACTACTCATCAATAAACTGGCTTTTGTTCAATAAGGATTGACTGTTTAAGGAGTTATAGCCACTATGAAAACGATGATCGCATCAGATTCATCAATCGTTTCTGATTTGAATCAAACTAGTATTCCTCGCTTTGAAAATCAAGATAAGACTTACTCTGAAAATCAAAATTCATCACAGAAATTAGACTTTGATTTCATCAATCAAACGTCGACCATCGATGTTTCTGTTCCGGAAGATGCTAATGGAACAGAACAACTGTTGGCGAATCACTTTAATGCATGTGTTTGTTCTGCATGCTGTTCTGCCGATTTCTCTTCCGATGGCACGACGTTTGAATCAGATTTCAATACGTTTGGGAGTAGTCTCAAGTGGGCACAGCCCAATGGCAAAGGCTCACCCGTAACAGTGACCTATAGCTATACTGATCTATTCAACGGAGAGCTAAAGGGGGATCTATCAAACGCTCAAGTTAAAGATGCAATTGAAGAAGCATTCAGTATTTGGGCACAATATGCGCCACTCAACTTTGTTGAAATCAAAGATAAAGGAGCGAAAACGAGGAGCAATCTAGATGCAGCAGACATCCGTATTGGGCAGGATCCTCTCGGTGGTCGAGGAGGGACGTTAGGCCGCACTAACCTCACTACTCAGCCCGGAGAACTCGCGACTACCATTAACTTTGATAATGCTGAAGATTGGTCGCTCAAGTCGTCTGGATTTAAGTTCGATCTCTTGGAGACTGCAGTCCACGAAATTGGTCATGCCCTGGGATTAGCTCACGAAAGTAATCAGCAGGCCATCATGAATCCGTCCCTTAAAAATCGTTTTTCAGGATTGGGATCAGCATTCCTGCTTCAAGATGATATTAATGGGATTCGTTCAATTTATGGAAGTGGCAAAGGATCCGTCAAGCCCTTGTCTGGAAACCCCCCTGTCATTCCGAATCCAACGCCAACTCCCGATCCAACGCCAACTCCCGATCCAGCTCCGACACCTGTGCCGACTCCGACACCTGCTCCGTCTCCGTCACCTAATTCCAATGAAACCGATCAATTCGATCAGGAGCTGCTCAAGCTGGTGAATCAGGAGCGTACTAAGCGTGGTCTTAGTCCACTTACCTTCAACGAAAAACTAGACACTGCTGCTGATCGCCATGCAAAAGATATGGCTGAGAAGGATTTCTTTCAACACACCGGGTCAAATGGGAAGTCGTTGACTCAACGAGTAGAGAACACCGGGTATGATGCTAAAGAGGTGAAGCAGAATATTGGCGGAGGTCGCTCTACGGCACAACAAGTCTTTAGAGACTGGCTCAATAATTCGAATACGCGATCGCGAATGCTGGATCCAGATCTGAATGAAATGGGTTCAGGGTATAAGTTCTTGCAGAATGATACAGGTAAGGTAAATTTCAGGCATTATTGGACGCTTGTGATGGGTGTTCAAGATAAGACGGCACCTCCTAGTCCGAATCCTTCCCCTACTCCATCTCCCACTCCAAAGCCGACACCAAATGCAACAATCGTTAATTTTAAGGATGTTCAACTGACCAATTATGGAGGCGTTTCCCAAAACAAGGGATCAAAGACCCGTACCTCATCGAACGGGAATGCATTGACTCTAGAAGGGAACGGGTGGAAGAAGGTGGGTCTACCCTACACAGTAACCAAGAATACTGTCGTTGAGTTTGACTATAAGAGTGATGTTGAAGGGGATATTCAAGGCATTGGCTTTGATACGGATAATGGCCTCAGCAGAAATCGTCTATTTAAGCTTTCTGGCACTCAGAAATGGGGGGTCTCCAAATTTAATACCTATGACACAGGTTCTGGCTGGAAATCGTATCGCATTGAGGTCGGGGATTTCTTTACAGGTAAGATGAAATACCTCACTTTTGCCAATGATCATGATGTCAAAAATCCCAATGCATCTAGCCAATTTCGCAATATTCGAGTGTTCGAGGGACAAGCTTCCCCATCACCATCTCCCACCCCTCCAAATCCGTCCAAACCTCCTTCAACGGACAACCCAACATCAGGAAATTCAATAGAGATGAGTGTTTCGCTCAATCAGAAACCGACATCCTCTGCTCTGACTTCATATGGAGGAAAAAGTCAAGACGTTGCTCCCCAAGTGGATATTTCTCAAAATCAAAAGGCCCTGAAGTTAGAGGGTAATAGTTGGAAGAAACTAGCCATCAATTACAATGTCACCCCCGACACAGTAATGAAAGTTGAGTTTCGGAGTGATGCAGAAGGTGAGATTCAAGGCATTGGCTTTGATACCGACAATAGTCTCAGCGAAAAACGACTATTCAAATTGACAGGGACTCAGAAGTGGGGCAATGTTGAGTTTGATGATTATGTAACGAATTCTGGTTGGAAAACCTATGAAATTGAGGTAGGCCAGTATTTGAAAGGCAATATGAAGTATCTGACTTTTGCCAATGATCATGATGTAGCGAATCCTGATGCTGTCAGTGAGTTTCGCAATATTGAGTTGTTTGAGCAGACGTCTGGTTCCCTTGAAGCTCCAGACCAAGCTCAAAAGATTTTCGCTCTCGATGCTCAGCAGAATCAGGTACTTGCTACTGCGACAGAGAGCTTGTTGTAAACCTAAAGTCATCATTGGCGGTTCATAACTTAATCTGGGAAGGATTGAACGTGTTTCTGGGCCAGAATCACGTCTTAAAATACAAGCCTCATGGGCTGGATATCATCGCTTGCCGTAAGCAATAAAATAAACGCCAAGAATAACGAAAACGGCTCCTGCAATTCGTGTTGGACTGGCCGAATATTTTGTTAACCCGATTGCCCCATAGTGATCTAAAAAAAGTGCTGCAACCATTTGACCCGCGATCGTTAAGGCAAGAGCTAAAGCAGCGCCGATTCTAGGCGTGGCAAAAATTGTTGACCACACATAGAACGTCCCTAAGCAGCCACCTATCCACATCCACCAAGACGTTTGGGCAAGAGCTGCGGTAGTGGGTAGGGGATACTGAGCAACAAAACAAATGACTAACGAAGCTAGCGTCCCTGCTAGGTATGAGATAAAAGTGACCTGCATTGGGGCACCAACATAGCCTCGCAACAGCGTATTTAGAGCAACTTGTACTGGCAAAACGGCCCCGCCAGCAAGTGCAGCTAAAAGAAAAATTGTCCGTCCATTCATGATATGTAACCCTGCATTGTCTGATAATTTTCAATATCTTGGCTTCTGAGTAAATTCAATTACATTGAAGTCGGGATCGCGAACAAATATTGAGGTTTTGCCATCACCAAATGTTGAAGGGCCGCCTGATATCGTTACCGCTATTGATTCTAGAAATGCTTTGGTAGAGTCCACAGAATCTACCTCGATCGCATAATGGGTATACCCTGGATATTTTTTATCCTCATCCATCAGAACATTTTTGCCATTGAAATCATCATTTCCTGTTTCAATCAAATTAATTTCAGCCCCGCTTGGATGCTTGACAACAAACACATGTTCTTGATGATCTTCTCGAGTTACTTGAAATCCCAACTTATGATAGAACCGGATTGAGCGGACAACATCCATCACTCGAATGCCAATGTGATCGATTCCTTTGATTTGCATTTGGTACAGGTCAGTAGATAAGCATAAAGTAATCTCACTTTAAAAACTGGAGAGCGCCCCTCCGGGGCACTCCCCAGTTTTTTGAAAATTTAATAACGCCAAGCTTACTTAAATGTCTCGGCAACTGTATCAGTTTTTCCATATTACGCTTCAAAACCGCCATCAATTTAGAAAGAAGCTATGCCGCAATCGGTTCTTCATAGGGAATAAATGTTTTCTTTTGCGCACCACAAATAGGACAACTCCAATCGTCAGGAATTGAAGAGAATGGCGTCCCCGCAGCAATACCCGAATCGGGATCACCAGTCACTGGATCGTAAATCATTGAACATTTTTGACAAATCCATTTCTGGGTTGCCGGATCACTACTAACCGAGACAGCTTGAGAAGCCTCTCCTGACAGAGTGTTGAGCGCATTAGTATATCGCTGGGCGTGGTATTCTTCGATGCTAGTGAGCAAGCCGAAATTGTGAGCCGCCTTGCGGAAGATGGCTGCATGTTCTTGTGATTCTTGGGCTTGGGCGTCAAACTCAGCCGCCGCGTCACGGTCGCGATCCTGACGTGCAGCCTCGGCAAACTCGGGATACATAGTGGTGTATTCATACGTCTCTCCCTCGATCGCCAATTCTAAACATCGTGCCACGATTTTCTTTTTCTCTTCTTCGCTGAGATGGGCACTATCCTTTACGGTCAATTCAGGATGTATCAGACGGAAATGGGCAAAAGCATGTTCAGTTTCTTGTGCTGCGGTCTCTTTAAATAGTTTGGAGAGATCCGTGAACCCTAGATTTCGAGCTATTTCTGCAAAAAAGAGATATTTGCGGTTAGCCATTGATTCGCCTGCAAAAGCATCGGATAAATTTTGAGCTGTTGTTGAGTTCGTTAAATCCATGATTGGTTATTCCTCCACATGTATGACTTTGCTCGTTCGGCTCAATTAAGCATCTTTAAACCGAGGTAACAGATAATGATTGATGCCTTAACCCACTAGATAGATGCTTGTAGCGTCTTACGTCAGTTTTGGCTGCTATAATTTTTTCTCCCGGACAGGTAAGAATAGTTCTGCTGTGAGTAAGCGATCGCCCTTACGCAAAAGAAACAGCGCAATGATTGCCCCTAATGTTGGAACAGCAGCCCAAAATAAGTGGTTTGGAGGTTCATAGGGATTCAGTAACCGCTCATAGGTTGAGATCGTTGAGACTGCATGCATTCCAAGAAGTAGTCCATACGACCAAATTTTGAATAAGCCCACCATAAACATCAGAACAATCAATAGTTGTAGAATACCGAATCCAATCGATAATGCATTTGGAATCTGAAGATGGTAGAACGTTGAAAATACCTGATTTGTCAACTCGGGATGCACTATTTTCTCGATTGCCCAAATCAGAAAAAATAACCCAACGCTGACACGGATAACGAACAAACTAATGATTAAGCGTTGCTGATTCACCATATGACCGACATAATCTTCAATTATTTTTATTGAAACTAACGTTAGCTGTGACTTCCATAGAGCAACTAAAATCATTACGCACTAAGCCTAACGTCTTCAGAAATGCCCTCTAACCATGTTTGAGAGAAGGTAATACATCGTTTCTTGCGTTTGATTATGCCCTCAGTCTGGAGCCGTGACAATAAGCGAGAGAGGCTTTCCGGTGTGATTGCTAGCTCACTGGCGATCGCCCTCAGAGGCTTCTCCAGTGTTACTGTGGTTTGACTAGGCGATAAGCGCTTGACCAGGTAACTCAAGAAGCGATCGCGAGCCGAATAAATACTACGGAGTTCGAGTAAGTTTCGAATGGAGCAGAAACGGTGTGTTAGGCTTTCCAGATAGCGACTTGAGAGCTCCGGGTATTGCTTCAAGGCATTGATGAAAGCCTCTGTAGGAAACGAAATCACCTCAGACGGGACTTCGGCAATCGCAGTACATCTGTAATGATTGAAGTAAAGTGCTCCTTCGTTAAACAGTTCATTTGCTTCAACGAAATAGTGCGTAATCATCATTTCATCAACAAAGCTGACCAGCCGTATCTGTCCTGATATAACCCAAAACAGGTAATCGGCAGGCTCATGTTGCTGAACTAAAATTTCCCTGGCAGAGAGTAAAAAGTGTGCCGAACACTGCTGGAGTTCGGCAGGGAAATCAGATAGAGTCAGGGTCGTCACAGTGGCACCTCATTGTGTCTATACGGTGATGAGGGGCGCGCTGCGCCCCTCATCACCGCTTTTATACTTGACGCGATTGCATACCGCTATATCATCCTTCCGTCATGGTGACCTCAACGACGTTCTTCGCAAAGCTGTTGTAGGCACTCCCGATTTGTTTTGCCATAGAGTCGGGGAAAACATGGAATTCTCCAGCCTTTAAGGCTTCTATGATTCCTTCTGGAACCAGTGAGGGTGGTTCTGCAATCTCTGTCAGACCTGCGGCGTCTCCCATATCTGTTGCAATCGGGCCTGGATGCACACTTAGAACAATGGTGCCTTGTTCATCTAATAGTTCACGTAAAGCTTGAGTAATGGAATATGCGGCTGCCTTTGAAGCAGAATAGGTTGCAAAGTTTGAGAAGCATTTCATCGAGACCACGGAATTTAACTGGGCAAAAACACCGCCACCATTTGCTTTGAGCACTGGAGCAAATGCTTGAGCCATATAAATCAGGCCATAAACATTAATGTCTATTTCATATTTAATGGCTGCGATCGCATCATCAGCGAGGGGAGTTGAGGTCTTCAGAACTCCTGCATTGTTGATGACGACATCGACATCTTGAGCGTTTGCAGCCGCCTCAGCAATAGATTGTGGGTTGGCAATATCAATATGAATAGGAACGACTTTTCCTCCATATTCCTCAACAAGAGGGGTTGCGCTATCTAAGTTACGAACAGCGGCATACACTTTTGCAGCTCCATGGTCGATGAAAGAGCCAACCATCACTTTTCCAATTCCACGGTTTGCTCCAGTAATAAGGACTACTTTATCTTGAATGTCGTAAGTCATAATGCTCTCCACGGATTCTGGGTAACAGGGTTTACACATGGCTCAACTCATTGAGCCTGAGGATAGACGCAATCGAAGGAAATGGCTTCTATCACTTGTATGAGGAACTATTCTGATCGTTTCAATGAAATCTCACTCACGTATCGTGACTGACATGCTCAAGAATGTAGATGTGACCGTGCCGATCCTGGATCAGGATGTTAACGAAGAAGACAATACAGTTACTGGCGCACACTTAGATACTGCGCTGCAAGCTGACGTCAACCTTCGGTTAAATCACGTTGCATCGTCATCCATCTGCCATGCTCGTCGATGATGGTACTGAATATCGCAATTGAGTGAATTGCTTTAATGACTAAAAAGATAGAGACAAAAGAGGCCTCAATTTTCTCTCCTAGACTTAGCGTGGATAGAGTTTCTGGCAAAGAAGCTTCAATATGCTGCTCAATGAGGCTCACTAGTGTCAGAGGGCTTATAGGTTACCAATCAAGCTTAAGACTCTTATTATATGTACGGATAGAATAAGATGATTCAATTTATCAGTCTGTTTGAAAAAGTGGTATTTTGTGGTGGATCTTTGGGATAATGTGCCAGTTTAAGTCGAAGTCATGGCGGCAAAAAACGGCGGCAAAAAACTGAAGGGCGATCGCCCCGATAAAAACGATCGCCCTTCCCACGAAACTATGGTCTGACGTTACGGATGTTGAGGCGGCATCACCACATGGGTTGCAAGGCCAACCTGTTTCAGCCCGTTGATCACCCACCAGGTCATATCAATCTGCCACCAGGTTCTTCCGGCAGGAGCCACATTAGGATGAGCATGATGATTATTGTGCCAACCTTCACCATAGGCTAGAATTGCCGCCCACCAAAGATTACGAGAATCATCATCGCAGTCGTAGGTGCGGTTTCCCCACAGGTGACAGACTGAATTAATAAACCAAGTGCTATGCCAGAGCAATACAAGACGCACACCCATTCCGTAAATCACAAAATCCCACCCTCCCATTGCATATAATGCAATCATCATAGGCAATTGCAGCAATAGAAAATATTTATCCAGCCAGCGATAGACCGGATCCTTCGCTAGGTCTGGAGCAAATGTGGAATAAGCCTCATAGTCGAAAAATTCAGGACGACGGTAGAGAATCCACTGCATGTGACTCCACAACAATCCTCGTTTAGCCGAGTAGGGATCTTTTTCTCGGTGTTCAGTGTGCAAATGGTGCTGCCGATGGCCTGCAACCCAAAAGATCGGGCCACCTTCCAGGGCTAAACATCCACAGATGGCGAAGCAATATTCGAGTGGTTTTGGAACTCGAAAACTGCGATGGGTCAATAGGCGATGAAATCCGAGGCAAATTCCTAAACTGCCTGTGAGCCAATGTAGGAAGATCGTGATACCGAGAGCTGACCAGGAAAAATGCCAAGGAGCCAGCAATGCAACAGCATGAATCGAGGCAAAAAAAGTAAATCGAACCCAGGAAAACGAGCCAACTTCATGATTTTTGGGCGATCGCCCTAGGGGTGTGCGATCGTCTAATGATGGCTTGATGGTCGTAGAAACCATAGGAGTTTTTATCGTGACATGAGCAACAGAAACCTTTATGTGAGCGATAAACCGCTAACTTCTCATGATGATTGACGTAGATAGGCATCAATAAACGCACTTTAAAAACCTGGGGAGCACTCCTCCGGGGCGCTCCCCAGGTTTTTGGTTGTTTAGTTTAATAACGCCAAGCTATTTAGATACCCTTCTTCTGGCAGAAGTAGGATATTTGAACCATCATGGGAAATGAAAGGTTCTCGTTATATTGTCGGTTACAATTCGCCACATATCGACATGTTTTATGGTGCGAATTCTTGTGCGAATACGTTGGAATGCTCGGGAAGCGTTGCTAGAAGCCCAACTCAGGGGTTCTAATGACGTCCAGGTATTTATCGTCTCTTCGTGTGAATTCGCCCCTGTTGCGTGACCTATCCATCAGTTCTGAGATCAATCAGAATTCAGAAACTGAGCGATCGCCATCGTTTTCACAGTCGCAAATTTCATTGGCAACGCCTGCCTGTAGCTCCAGCAACAGATCTCCGATGTTGGCAGTGGCTGTTCCGACGGCTCCTTCTCGTTTCAAATTGCTGCCCAACCGAGCCAAGTTTAGCGCTTCAACGACGACTTCGGTTGATGGATAATTGCGCAGAAACTCAAGGAGCGACATCCTTCCATCGTCAACGGCTGAAAAAATGAGTGCTGATCGTAAGGCCTGAATATTTGAGTTTCCTGAGGAGTTATGGATAATACGTCCGGCATGAAAGAGCAAATATTCGCCCAAGATATTGTTCAGCCAATCATCCATCAACATGACATCGACATCGACTTCTGTCGTCAATGCGGCGCGGAATTCATCAGCGTTAATGCCTGCAACGTTGAAATAAAAGCGCCATGAGTTGGGAACGACGCCTGTTTCGACAAAGGTATCCAAATCCTCAATGTCAAAAGATGGCCGAATGGGGCCAATATCCAGCAGAATCGTTTCTGCAATGGGTGAGGGAAGACGGGATCTGCCATTCAGCGGGAGCGGCGTGAGAGGCTCTGGGGCAGAGACTTGTCCGACGTATCTTATCTCATCAGGAATGTTGGGATGACTCGATATAGACGGATTGCTGATGGGCTGGGACTCAACGATGGATTTGAGCTGGGCGATCGCCTGTTGATAATCGACATGGGCTTGGAAATTATTAGACGAATGACAAGCAGATTGCCTATCGTATTCCTCATGCTCCATGAACAGTATGTCTGTCGGAGTTTTTGTCAGCAGCCTGCTCGATTGCAAGAAAGAAATGGGGGCTGTGGGTACTGGCATACGGGTGTGGAGCAGATTTTGCCCTGATGATTCGGCATCTGCTGTTTCTAAATCACAATCACACACCAACTCGGGCAAGAGTTCTTCAATCACTCCTAAAATGGGAAAAATCCGCTCAATAAAAAGCAACGCATTCCAACGGAGTTGGTCGAGCCGAAGAAAATCGACGCGGACAACATCAGCCGGATAGTTTTCCACAATTTCTAGCAGGCTAATGGTCCGATCATCTGCAAATGATGCACCAAGTGCCGTGATCATATCCGCTGGCTGTTCGCGCCCGAGTGGATCACCCACCAATCGACTGAGTTGAATGGCCAAAAACTCCACATCAATTCGGGTAATGGGAATGCCACTATCCGAAATCTGTCCGCTTAGAATCGCGGCTCCATCCTCTGTCGTGATTGGAGTGGCCTCAAAGAAAGCACGCAGATCATCAGAGACATCGCGACCTTCCGTCAGATTCTGTAGATCGGTTAACGGCACCGTTGCCGTTGTACCCTCGTAACGAAGCCGAATCATCTTGTCATGGCTTGCCGCCGCAGGACGATGTAGCAAGGCAACACTGCTCACGACACTTAGCCCTACTCCCAGCCATTTTAAAAAAGCGCGTTTGAACTCTCTTCTTCTGATGGTATGAGCGTGAACAATCTCTGCTGCATTGGTTCGATGATTAACGTCAGATTCACAACGACGATGCTTAATAGGAGGCTGAAGACGTTTCCTGATGGTGACCATGATGACATTCAAAACATGTAATGGATATAACGTGTTGAGGCTTATTGAATGGAAGGCTCAAGACAAGGTTCTGCATTGGGAAGTCCCAACAGATCTGCCATGGAAAAACACGCAAATGGACTTTCCGGAATCGGCTGTGCTACCGTGCTGTCGGTCATCCAAAACCGTAGCCCCGTCGGATCAAACACAACCTGGCGATGAGAACCGTTGCCCCCAATACTTGCATTGTCATCTTTGACGTCGAGGGGGGAGGGTTCGTTTGTATGTGGATTCGTGCGATCGCGCAAGATGTCAACGGCGATCGCCGGATCGATTTGTCCATAATGCGTTCGAGTTCCCGTAGGCTCTAACATTTGCTGGAAACTCAGAAACCGATTAAATGATGACTCGTTGGACATATCGCGACCCACAACAGTAGGGTCAGCAAAATGATTGGTCATGTAGAGCAGGCCATTGCTGTCCAATTCCCGTAATCCCATCTCGTGACCCAGCAGTTCAAATATCCCAGCCCTACTGGATTTTGCATCGGAAAGGATTACCAAATTAGAGCGCATGCGCGTGTTGGCATCCAAAATCTCGAACGCTTCGTCATAGGTTCGTGCATATTGGGTGACCTGAGCCATCAGCTGTACCGTACTCCGACCGCCCAGATCCAAGTCATTGAACTCAGCGGCATGGGACGTGTTGTTTGAAATAATGATGCCTTCTGCATTAAACCCGCCATTCGGCCAGATCATGCCAGGTACGGTAATGAATACATGGGGAATGCCGTTGTCAGGCTGCCGCACCAAAATGGTTGGATTTTCTGCCCAATAGGCGAGCGGGCCACCATTATTATCCAAGGTCCACCCATGATAGAAGCGTCCATCTGCCGTGGCATCGCCAGCGGCAACAAAATGTGCGCATCCGTCATAAAACAGCACATTGGGCAGGAGGTATGAAAAATACTCTTGATAGACATCACCAAAGGCCAAGACCATACAGCCTTCAATGGTCATGCCAATGTCAGCTGTTGCATCAGTCAGGCCTCGGCATTCGTCATACACCCCTGGGAACGAGCGCCTGCGAGACAATCGCCCCAAGCCAAGGGCACGCCCAAAGAAGTTTAACGAGTTGATGACTTCCCGTCCCAAGGATGCAATTTCATCGTGCAGTAGTTCTCCATGCTGGTGTCCCATTTCGTAGGGCGAGCCTTCCAGCCAGACCACTTTGATTTTCCCAACATCTTCTCGTCCTGCCGGAATCGGTTGCCATGTCCCTTGATTGGGCTGCCAAACGAACTCTGGCGGTTGCCACACGGTTTCTTCTAGGCCATTTTCTGGGCCATTTTCTAGGCCATTACTCTCAGCTTGTTCGGCCATCAGTGATTCAGTGCTGTGTTCAGCACGGTTGATGTCCGAGGTGGCCTCAGAATTGGGTTGCTGATTTGTTTGGGCGATCGCCCCTCTATGCACGTAAACATAAAAAGCAGTGAACGATGTCAATAGTATCGACACCTTGCCTAGCCATCGATTCAAAGATATCTGCGACATGCCAACCGTTTCTCCTGACCCTAACAATTCAGTGACACAAGCACGCTGCGATGTGCTCTAGCCTCAGAACCATACATCATCCTACTCTTGGCACAGAATTTCAGCTCATCAAGCTTCAGATAATGTTGAGAAATCTAACATCTCGATTGCACCAATGTTTGCACTGAGCCTTAAAATCACACACGACCTAGTCCCACTCATGTTTGTGAACCCGTCATCCTCAAAGGTTGTGGAGGGTTCGGTGAAAGCTGGGATTGTGATGGCTGATCGTCGCTGACTTGTCAGAGGTTTGAAGGAGGTGGTCACAAGTCACTGTAAAATTTATAAACCCCTGTATCGCCCGAATAGTGAGCGATGCAGGGGTTAGAAACTGGTTTTTAATGATGCCGAGGCCCTTATACTTCTACGACTTCATGGAAGCGATCGCCCCGTCATCTTCGTATGGTGTCGTGCTTTCTTTTTGCCAGTACCACCCTCCCAGCAGTGCGACACAGGCCATGAGCAATAGCCATTCGGCAGGCTCAGGTACCGCAGAGACAGGGGCGATCGCATCTTGAGGTTCTGGCAATTGCTGATCCTCGATTTCACGGTCGAAGCGATCGCTTCTGCTTTCAGCCTCCTTCAGCTGCTCTTCTTGCTGAGTATTGACTAACACCAGCATCGACGAATAGGGCGTGACAATGCTGGTGTCTTTGGCGACTTGATGAATGGCATCCAGTTGATGAAGCTGATCGGGCTTCACTGCTTCGCTGACTTGTGCAATCCATTGGCGAGCCGCCATGGGAGCCATTGTGTCTGTTGTCGTTGCGGTCGGATCAGGCGTTTGGCGAAGAAACCAGGCGTATCCATCGACCACGTTGAGTAAGGACGTTCCGTCACCTAAGCTCGGCTGAGTGGCTATCCGAGTCATGGCTGTTTCAAGATTATCTGTCGTGTTGCCCCCCGTATTTTGAATCGTTTCTAAGGTGGCGTCATCGTAGGCGGCTTGGAGACCTCCTAAATGCACGAGCCAGAGCGGAGCCGATAGCTCGACCGGTGAGCCGTCGTGAGTGAGTTCATAGCTGCCAGAGTCTGTTAGCAGGATAATCGCGCCATAGTCTGGAGACTCAGCATCTGGAGACTCATCGTTTTGTGACGTGGGGGCGATCGCCTGCTGATATTGCTCCAACAGTTGGCGAGTCTGCATGGTGCCGTAGTAAACGACGCTCTTCGGATCAAAGGTGTCTAGGGTGCTGATTTTTTCTGCTTGTGTGGCATCTACATCGGTCAAATAGAGATCAAATGTATTTGACTCAAGTACGTTATCTTTCAACCATTGGATACTGTTCTCGACGTCCTTTCGATGCGCGGCCATGCTGTAGGAGCGGTCTAGAATGAGGGCAAAACGCTGGTTCTCAGGAAGCTTATAATCATTGGCATCGAGGGGTTGGGCGACGATATATCCTTCCGAAAATTCAACTTGATGGGCCGTTGGTTCTGAGGCATCGGCTGGAATGGATACCGGCAACCACTCGGTGTTTCCTCGTTCCTGCTTGCCATTGATCGTTCGCTTCGTGTCCTCCGTCCAAAAAATATTGCGCCGCTCATTCAGCACGGGCAACATCCACTGGTCGTTCTGCTTCATGACGTTGTAGGTCATCCACAGATGCATGGTGTCGGGTTCGCCGTCTTCTGGCAGCCTATCTTGGCCTGCGGGGGGGATAGGGAAGGCACGCAAGCGATAATTTCGAGGTCCCACTTGTTCTAGCAAGGCCGGATCGATTCGACGCCTGACTTGTTCGTTGTAGACCTCTTGTGCGGCTCCACGGGGAGCGACGACGTATTCATAACGCTGGGCGCGATCGCCCGTTTCCCCTAACCACAACCCAGTCAGCGTGGCACTTTCTGGTAAGGAGAAGTAGTAGAGAATTTCGGTGTCGTCAAAGGTTGTGTTGGCGTACTCTTCATGGAGTTCTATCGCTGCCCAATCGCCTTGGGGTGTGACGGTCACATCTTGCTGCCGAAGTGCTACCCGTTCCGCGTTGATGTCTAACAGCCCAGCTTTTGCCTCAGATCGATTGAAGTTTGAGAGCACGGCAGTTTGAATTGCGTCATGTTCGCCTCGCAGAATCGGGGTGTCAAAGAACTCTGCATAGAGCTGTGCGGCTTTCTCTTTGTCTAGCTCCGTTCCCTGGTAGGCAAAGGGAGACAGAACGGTGTTATATGCCGCCTGCAGTTGTTCTGATGCGCCTTCTGGAAAACCGATGTAGTGTCGGTAGGTGTTATACATGCCTCGATTACTTAGCAACGGGTAACGATACGCTCCCAGATAGGCATTGAGTAAACCCCTGCGAATGGTGTCAGATTTTTCTAGTAAGGCAAGGCGATCGCCCTCTGACTGGGGGTGCTGTTCTAGCAGGGCAAAGGCTTGAGCTTGGGGCTGTTGCTGTAATATGACAATCAGGCCGAGCCATACCGCTAATACCCCGCCGATCACTGCACGGGGTCGCGCCGTTCCATATCGGGTTGAAAGGGCGTTCAGCGTTTGTCGCCAAGACCGAAGAAACAGCACCAGCATTCCCCAGGGCATGATGGTCAGTCCAGAAAGCAGCATGATGAGTGGAAAGAAGATGGGAAGTAGCACGATCAACAGGAAGGAGTAGAAAATGCCAATGATCACCGTTTGGATGATAGGTATGGCATAGAAAAGGGCGATCGCCGACAGATACAGCGACAGCAACAGCATGGTCGTGAGTCCAGCCAGATGCAGCCAACTGGTTGCTGACGGCTCGCGGTGACGATCCGTCAGCAACCAGTGCGAAAAGGCCAGAGTTCCTAGGGCAATGGAGGTAAAGATGAAGGTACTGGCGGGCGTGAGATCTCGTAGAAAAAAGAGTCGAATGGTGCAGGCCATCAACAGCGGGGCTTCAATTCCAAAAAAGAGTTGGACTAAGGAAATGGGTTGATGTGTGGGGTGAGGTTCGCCTTTGCCCTGAGATTGCAGACGATGGGTTGCATTTAAGCGTCGTTGTCGTTGAATACCCATTACGGTGGAGGTGGTTGGTACTCCCACCAATCCGAACACCGGAACGAGAATGCTGATGGGGACTTCGCCTCTAAGTGCGTCGCTGAGGATGGCGATGCCGATAAAGGGAACAAAGCCGACGAGAACAACCAGCAATAAGGATAGGTTAAACAGCCAGAAAAAAATTGAGAATACAGTTCTGGTTTTTATGTTGGGTCGTTTGAGTTTAAAAGGCTTCATGATAGGTACCGTTAAGCTTCCTAGAAATCATGGATGAGGTGTCGTGCGTCAGGTTGGTTTTGCATTCCCAGGCTCTCCAGAGGAGTCGTTGGGCTTCTTGTCTGACGGAATGGCAGAGCCTTGGGGGGATTCCAGTAGACGGTGATTCCAGCCAGACACTGGCCCTGGGGAGAATGAGATAAGAATGGCGGAATCAGAGGAGGAGGATTGGGTTAGGTCATGGCAGCGGCGATCGCCCCATGCACCTCGTCCAGCATCGCCTGCACATCAGCGTTGTCGGATGTCACAGGTTGGTCGAAGAGGATGGACACCATGGTCCATGTGGGGTCGTGTCGGGTAATTTCACTCCAGACGCGATCGAGATAGTGATCCGTTGTGCGCTGGGGTGACTGGAACCAGTATGTGGCTTGACGCTGACCGTGATTGAACGACAGCCATCGCCCGGTCACGTGGCTTGTGAGGGACTGTTTTTGCATCTGGTCAATTTCCAGGCCGCTGCTGGAGAAACACAGTTCTGGCGCATGATGTGCCTGCCAGGTTGGACTCGCAACCACAATCATGGAGCCGGCAATATCGTTGAATGCAAACCGCTGCTTTTGAGCCTCCACACCTGGATAGCGCGCGAAGAATGTCTGTTCAAAGTCACTCAACTCAATGGCTTGGGTGTGCATGGGCGTGGGCCACTGCAGTGCGCGGAAGGTTGCAGGAATTGTTGTATTGATGGCTGGATGGGGAATCAATACGAGTCCAATCAGCAGACTCATCGATAGTGCTGCATGGCGAAAACGAATGGCGGGTGGTTGCGATCGCCGTTGCCCTGTAGAAGATGCCGTGACTGTGGCCGAACCCTGACGCGGGACGATGCGAAGCAGTTGGAGGGTCACAAGACACACGGTGATGAACCCGAATAATCCCAGCGGCACATGCAGAATTTCAGCGATGGTGCGTTGCTGCATGACAAAGGTGAGCACCACAATCACTAGAATGCGCCCTACATTGGCCGTGATCAGCAGTGCCACGTTTGCCAACCCCACCAAAAACCAGCGTCGCCCCATCTGTTTGCGTTCTAGCAACGATGCGGCGATGAAAAAGAGGCTCCCGATTTCAATATTTTTGAATCCGCTACAGGGAATATCAACAAACGCGATGCCAGTACTGAGTACCAGGATGTCTTCTGAGGTGATGGCAGTGACGCCAAAGGGTTTGAGCAGTAATTCGACAATTTCTGCGATGGAGGTGCGTGCCAGATGTCCTAGGTCTGTGAACTCTAAGGCCATCAGTAAGACGAGGATGGCAAAGGCTCCCATGAAAGGGATACCCCGTTTCCAGGCTCGACTGTGGCAAAACAACCCCATCAAACCATAGGTGCCAATTACGAACCAGATGATGGATAGCTGTTCGAGATCGAGAAACCACCTGGAGAGAATGGAGGCGATCGCCGCCCCAAACATCATCACCAAGGGAAATCGCGAGAATGTGGGTTCGATCGATAGGTTCCAGTGCTCTCGATTGCGCAGGCATTGAATGAGTAGGACGGTGACAGCACCCGCTAACAGAATCAGGTTGAATGAAGACAGGGTTTGGATGAGATGAGCAAACCCCTTCAGTTCTGGGAACCCGAAATAAACCCAAAGAATCACCACTGCACCACTGACACCCCAATTCAATGGACTGAACCGAGTGGGCTGAGTGTCATGTTGCGTGAGGAAGCTGTTACTGGTCATTGGACAGTCCTCCGATGCTCGTCTGTTGGGTGTGCGATCGCACGATTGCCATGTGACCCTCCTTGTTCTGGGACAACCAATTCGCCTCCAACTTAACTGTGGCGACGTCGGATTGTCAGTCGGGTAAAGTCGGGAATGAATGTGTCATCAATCTGATGAGCTTGAGGTGTTGGACGACCCTGATGAGGTACTGCGGATGCCGTCATTGGTGAGTGCATTGCACCGATTGAAGAAGAGATGACACAACTCTGCACTGATGCACTATCCAAAATGTTAACCATCCATGCAACGTGAAGATTACGCCTAATCGAGATGTCTAAAGCTTAGGCATTGTCTCCTCCGAGAGGTTGTGTCATGCCTAAATCTGTAAGCAGTTCTAGTACCGCTGGTAGTCCTATTCCTGTTGGCCCTTCGGCCCAGTCTAGTAACTCTTTCGTACGGTTGCCTTGGGCCCCTGCTGATGAGGGTAGGATTCCTTTGGGTGGATCGAGCGCAAAGACAAGTTCCTCAAATTGGCCTTGAGATAAGCGATTCAGATTTCTAATTAGATTGAGACGAGCTTTTCGATCCAGTGTTTTGGGAGGGGTATAGGTTTGTTTCTGGGCAGTACTGATGGCATTAGATATATCTTGGAGCGGTAAGCCGTCGATGGGGTTTTCAAGACTATTGCTGCGCTCTAGGATATCTAGTGCGAGAAAGGCTTGGTCAAAGACGCTGTCTAATAGCTGCTGCACATTGACCATTTTGCCACTTTCTTAACATTGGATTGGATTACCCGTGTGCAGGAATTTTTGCAGACGATTGTAGGGATAGTCGTAGGGGGTTTGGCTGTTTTTGCATTCGGAGCAATTACAGGGAATCAGGGGTTTGTATTGGAGGCGATCGAAGGAGCGATGGATTTTTTCCAGTTCGTGAGTGATGACTGAGAGCCATAATCTTTGGTCGTTGCCAGACACACGAATGCGGATTTCTCTCTTAGGATAGTGTTCGATGACTTCAGCTCGGGCAGTGCCGTTGAAGAAAACAACGCCAGTTTTCCAGACGAGCTGTTGATTTTCGATATATTCGTGCATTTCCACGATAAGACGGGTGAGGATGCCTTTGGGCATGAAGTCATAGTCGTAGCGAAAGATGAGGTTGGCTTGGTCATCCCAGTCATAGTCGGGTGGGTCGAGAGACAGGAGTTGGGGGGCGATGTAGTGTTGGGGACGACCGGGAATTTCGTAGCAAAGTTTGAACCGCATCATTAGCTGGAGCAGTTCGTCGCGCATGGGGGCGTAGGTGGCCTCGCTCCAGATGCTGTCGAGTTGGGCACGGGTAAAGCGACCCAGATGATCCCGCACTGCTTTGGTATCTAGGGCTTTGTAGACGGCAGTGGTGCCCCATTCCGGTTTGAGGATGAGGGTATGTTTGAGAATGGGGTCATTTTGGAAATGAAGGCAGACTCCCAGATCATGCAAATAGTCGCTGAGCTGGAGCTGATCCGCTCGTTTCATAAATCCATGGGATTCGCAGATGCGGATGTATTCAGTGATGGGGATGTAGTTTCGGGCATCGGTTTCTAAGGCTCGTCGCACGTCTACCCATTTTTGGGGCAAGGGCGTTCCCACGTGGGGCAGAGTGGTCATATATTGCCGAATGGCCTGGTTGATGTCGTCGAGTCCACGGTTTGTTTTTAAGTTTGTGGAGATGGTTTTTTCAAGGGTGACAAACTCGCCTCGGAGTTGACGTTCATTCACCTCGCACGGTCGGTCATCTTTTTCATTTTTGATGATGAGGATGGGGCTGCCGTCGCTAAACAGGTTGATGACACTGAGCCAATAGTACAAATCGGTATTTTCTTTGCGGGTATCGACTACGAGGGCATAGAGGGAGCGCTTGGTGAGAAAAAACTGGTGAGTGGCATGGTAAATCTCTTGCCCGCCAAAGTCCCAAATATTGGCGCGAAAGGGTGTGCCATCTCGTAATTCAAAGCTCCATGGGATGACATCAATGCCTTCTGTAGCAACTTGCTGAGGATCCAGCTCATAGCTCGGATCGACCAGTTTTTTCGACAGGGTAGTTTTGCCCGCACCGCCTTCGCCCACGATAAGGAACTTGGCTTCATACAGCTGCTCAGTCCCCTGTTCAAGTTTTTGCCTCATGTAGTTGAGAATGCGTTGGGTGCCCTCTGTCACAATTTCGGGCGGGGGATCTTCTAGTGGGTTATCGCGGAGGTAGAGCGATTGCAAGCTCGTCAGTTGGCCGATTTCGGTGGGCAGCGTCCTCAGTGGGTTAGCGATGAGGTCGAGCGATTGTAAGCTTGTAAGTTGGCCAATTTCGGTGGGCAGCGCACTCAGTTGGTTACCGCTGAGGTCGAGCGATTGTAAGCTCGTCAGTTGGCCAATTTCGGACGGCAGCGCACTCAGTTGGTTACCGCTGAGGACGAGCGATTGTAAGCTCGTCAGTTGGCCAATTTCGGACGGCAG
>JBCCWF010000054.1:0-20504 GCA_039194035.1 Cyanobacteria bacterium P01_E01_bin.6
CCCGGAGGGGCGCTCCTCAGGTTTTTGAGTTTTTAGTTTAATAACGCCAAGCTACTTAGACACATCATCTGATGAAAATCCCGACCAAAATACAGGACAACGCCTCGCAACAGCAATTCTTAAAATAATTACCTGGACGTTATTAAAACCAAAATCCCAAATCCTGTGTCGCCCACGCAGCGGACGACACAGGATTTAGGAGGTTACGTTTAATTATGGCTATCTACTTATTGTATGCAGAAGATTTTTCCAGTAGTTTCTTTCACCATATGAAAAGAAACAGCTTGTATTTAAGGCGTGATGATGGAGCGCAGAGCGCCCCATCATCACGTTACATCCTTCCTAACTGCAGTTATGAGCTAAGCAACATGCAATTAGACAATAAAGACACTATTGGGAACATCAGCTGGGGATACTCCAATTAATATAGCGATGTCTTGAAAGTCTCTTCCGGGTTGGTTTCCGTTTGCATCAATTTGAACCACTGAGGAACCTCCAGCCACATTCCGTATGCGGATATTACTGAATGGATTACCGCCACTGAAAGCAGGAGCACTCAAGATAGCTGAAACATCGATTCGATCTGCTCCAGTCCCAAAATCCTGGATGGTATCCGTTTGATCGCGAATACCTTGATAAACAAAGATATCAGCACCAACACCGCCAAATAATGTATCGTTACCGACACCACCCACTAATGTGTCGCTGCCGTTGCCGCCACGCAAAACATCATTGCCACGTCCTCCGAACAGTAGGTCGTTGCCGCCTCCGCCACGGACAATATCATCACCTAAACCGCCACGAACAGTATCTTGACCTTGTCTACCATTAATTCGATCGTCGTTTTGATTGCCTCGAACAACGTCTGCTCCAGCTCCGCCAAACACACGGTCATTACCAAAGCCGCCGTCCACCTCATCTTGTCCCCCTCCTCCAGAAATCGTGTCATTACCTAACTTGCCTTGAATCAGGTCATTTCCACTATTTCCTCTACCGATGTCATTACCTCGGCCAAGAAAGATACGATCATCACCTTTATTGCCCTTAACGATATCAGCGCCCAACCCTCCGCGAGCAATGTCGTCTCCAGGGCCTGCAACAACTTTGTCATTGCCTTGATTACCCAAAAGAGTATCCTGTCCGCGAGAACCTCGAACCTCATCGTTTCCGAGCCCGCCAGTGGCATCATCGTCTCCAAAACCACCTCTGACTTCATCATTCCCACGTCTTCCACGAAGCCTATCGGAACCATTTTGGCCAAGTACGATGTCATCGCCAAGTCCACCAACGACAAGATCATCCCCTGCGCCACCGCTTGCAGTGTCAGATCCAGGGCCTGCCTGGACGAAGTCAACGCCACCGCCACCACGAACGTTGTCAGACCCAGTACCTCCAAACACTCGATCTAGGCCGCTGCCACCACGAACGTTGTCATTTCCATCATCGCCTCTGACTAAGTCGTTTCCTTGGTTTCCATTTAGGTCATCATTTCCTTTCCGTCCACGAATCCGATCATTCTGGCTTCCCCCCTTCACGGCATCATTACCAAGCCCTGCATTAATCTGGTCAGGACCAGTGCCACCTTTGACAACATCGTCGCCCTGATTCGCATTAATCACGTCGCGTTGCTGATTGCCGAATAAGGTGTCATTTCCTTGGCCGCCAAAAATATCATCTGGACATGCCAGACCTCGAAGCAAATCTGCACCATCAAGCCCTGTTAACTGGTCTACACCAGCTGATCCATCGATAACATCATTGCCGTTACCACCTTCAAAATTTCCTCCTAATCCGTTGTCACAATCATCAGGAACAGAAATGATATCTGCATCTACTCTCGTTCGATCAGAGAGGGTGTTGTCATCTGGATTGCTATCTTGGCTCCCAGCAGGAGGCGTTGCTGTCGCAGTATTTCGTATCAGGGTATTATCTGGGACGTTGGGGTCAACTTGTCCTTGAATGGTGATCGTTGCCGTTCCACCTGCATTCAGGTTAACTAATACATCTACGTCACCTGTCCCAGATTCATCTCCTGGATTAACAGAGCCACCGCCTGATGGAACAGTCACTTGGAAAGATGCATTCAAAATCTCTGGAGGAATTACATCCTCAATTCGAATATTTTGAACAGCTCCTGATGAATTATTAGTCACTTGAATGGTGTAGGTCGTGTCAGCCCCGGGACCAATTCGGCTTGTTTGGTCAGTGTTGGTGACAACCGAAATATCAACAACCGACGGCGGTGGAGGGGGTGGCGTAGTGGAATTCACGACGGTGTCGCCATCTGTTGCTGAAACGGGGCTACCGAGAGGATTCAAGTCAGTAATATTGTCAACAACCGTAGCCGTCGCTGTATTTACAATCGGCGTGTTGTCTGCAGCTGAGGGATCAACTTGTCCAGTCAGCTCAATCGTGAACGATTCACCCGCATTCAACACAGCTTCAATGGCATCGATGTTACCTGTGCCCGAAAGATCGCCTGGGTCAGGCAAGAAACCCGACGTCGCTGGAATCGATACCGTGAAGCTAGGATTGAGGAGGACTGATGGAACAAAGTCTTGAACCTGAATGGCTGTTGCAACCTCAGAAGTATTAGTCACCTCAATGACATAAGTTATCTGCTGACCCGGTACCACTGTGGTTAGACCGTCGTCGTTGGTTATATCAACCAGGAGATCAGCATTAACGGGTGGCTCGGGGGGAAGCACTGGCAGGGTTGCAAAGTCAGTGAGACTAACCCCCTGACCAATCGAATTTTCTGTCTCTCCCACGAATTCAGCCGTGATCGTGCCAGTTGGAACAACTCCGTTGACTACAGGGATGCGGAATAGGGTGTCATTGGTAGAGGCATTTGTGCCGTCATTTCTTGAGGTTACGTAAAGATTGCCATCCTGTCCAAACGCTAGAGTTCCAGATCCTCCTCCTGCCGTTAATGGATTCCCAGCTTCATTAACGATACTCCCAAACAATGTGGCACTTAGATTATTGACATCGCTGATGTCAACTGAGTACAAGTCATAGACATTTTGAGGACTTGTCCGAGTAACAAGAATGAGTAATTCATTCGGATTGTTTGGGTTAAAGGCAACATCACCACTACCAGAAGGAAGACCAGCAATAACTCCCAGGTCAGTCGCTGCTCCAGTTGTTGAGTCAAAGAGGAACAGGTTACTGTTATTGTCTTGGGTGCCGAACAACCGTCCATCCTGTGCCTGAGCAAGTTTGAAGAAAGTTCCACCTACACCTGTCGAACCAACAGGGGCACTCGTTCGAGTCAACGGGTTAAATGTACTAACTTGTTGGTTATTGGCTCCATTCGCAATTGAAAAAATTAGCCCTGTTTCAGCGTCCCGAGCGATCGCAAATGTTCCTGGAACTGTGCCAATGAGTTCTGATGCTCCGCTGGTAAGATCGACTTCGTAAATGTTTCCTTGGTTATCAGAGCCGTAGAGGAGATTTAAAGCGAATGCTCCTTGATAGGCGGCACGGGTAGTCGCTTGAATGGCATTATTTGTAACAATGTTGCCTGTTCTGTGGTCTAGGTTCCAGCTCCCATCCAAGCTTTGGTGACCTACTCGGTGCGTGGATGCCGCGACAGGAATGCCCAACCACGATGAAAGAGTTTTGACGAAGGATTCACCACGATTACCTGCCGCAACATTACAGCCATACAGCAACAGTTCGGAACCTCTAGCAAATGCACTCGTCCATGATTTTAAGAGGTGAAGACTAGCTTTGAGAGTTTCTGAGCTAAGGATGGATGTACCCAGGAAAAGTTTCCCAGGTTCACCATGAGAAATGATGTGAACAGCTTGAACATCTGAAGCGGTTGCAAGCGTTTGTGTGATGCGTTCAATTCCGTTTTCATCGGAATTGATAGTAATTGACTGTACCCCTGGCCGCACCCCACGGGCTAATGCTTCGTGCTCATGAATTCCTGCATCAATGAACACGAGTTCTTGGGTACTATTCATTATTTCCATGACAAAACCTATACATTTACGTGTGAATGTTGACTATTGGTAGAATTTCAATTCGTAATTTCAGCACCCTAAATAACCCGGAATCAGCACTTCAAACTTGACCGTTACAAGAGACCAATGCAGTAGATGACTACATGGGTCGAGTGGCGTTACCACGTCACTACTCGTAAACGGGATGATCTTCGTTACCGAAAACTCGTATTTGTGATTTTTGTCAACGTACAGGGAAAGACACACGATTATTTGCCTAGGAAGCAGCCTTGTCAATGATTCCAGCAAGGATGAACAATTTATATTGATAGAGCTATTAGAGACAAGCAACTACGAATACCGAGAGAGAATACAAATTGGCTCTACGTATATTTACTTAGATTTAGGGCAGCTCGTCTGCATAAAAATACGCACCACTTACACACTAGTATGTAATACTACCACCGCATTGCCAAGTGATATTTAGTGATTTATTCCGCTAATCAAATCGGCACACTAAATAGAAGGCTCTGTAATCTTTTTCCTGGAATAGGTTTACTCATCTAGACGACATCTAAGGATATGCAAATATGAGGTTATCTGACCAGCTTTTGATGAAATGCTCAGATAAAAACCACCATAGTTTCAACGAATTCATCATTATGTTTTGCTTAATTATTTGAGAGTAAAGGATATCAGATTCAATTGCTCCGATTATTTGGGAAATTTGATGTTTTTCTTAAAAATTTGGTCTTTTCCAGGGAATGTCTAGTTGATTAAGCTCAAAATTTGGGTGAGATGATCTTTGCTTATTCTCGAAGATGCTGTTTTTGTCTCTACGTTTTTGGGTATGGTCACAGACAACTTTGATGAATAGGGCCACAGGTACATTTCTTGATTGCACTATTTCAATGTGAGGGCTGACAGCGTAAGCCGAGAAAAATTACCGAGATTGTGGAGTGCTGAGCGCTCCACAATCTCGGTTTAAAATACAGGCCTTCTGTGAGTAACGGATGAATACCCTGGACATTGATGTGCTTTTTCGTTAGGTGACGGCTGATCTGAAATTTGAGTTCTTAAATTGAGGGTCGGCAATAACCTGCAGATCTTGATGATCACGGATTCATACTCGCGATAGGATAAGTGCCTGTGCTTCAACCATCACCGGCAATTGCAGCGTATGACATCATCACACGTCTCACCCTTTCCTGAGTTTTCCTGGAATCGTGCCATTGGAGAAGGTTGGCATACTCCTTATCGCATTCGTTACGAGAGCAATCTAGATGATGGCCCATGGCATGGGATGCCCTTGGGGGGGTTTGGTGCGGGGTGTATTGGGCGATCGCACCGAGGAGATTTTAATCTCTGGCACATCGATGGAGGAGAACATGTGTTTCAATCCATGCCTGCGTGTCAGTTCAGTGTGTTTGAAGATTGTCATGAGTCGCGCAAGTCTTACGCCCTATGTACGACATCTCCCGATGCCTCGGTGCTTTCTGAGTGGCATTGGTATCCACGATCATCCTGTCTTGGGGCGGCTCATCCGATAGAGGCAGTAGAATCTGCCACTTGCCATGAGTCAGACGACTTACCTGAAGCCTATGACACGGGTACCTATCACGCGCTCTATCCTAAGAGTTGGTTTGTGTATCGAAATGTTTTTACCGCCGATCTGTCGTGTGAACAGTTTTCGCCAATTCTGCCGAATAATTATCAAGAAACAAGCTACCCAGTCGCTGTTTTTGAATGGACCATTCATAATCCAAACGATCGCCCCATTACGTTGAGTATTTTACTCTCCTGGGAAAATATGGTGGGCTGGTTTACAAATACCCTAAAATCACCCGACATTACGTTGCGAGATGATGGTAGCCCAGTGTATGAGTATCATCCCAAGGTCGGAGTGAGTCATGGCAATGTCAATGAATGGAGAGAAAGTGATCAGGCATGGGGGATTGTTTTAGGTAATCGACGTCAGTTTTCTTCTATTGCTCCAGAGGAAGGAGAGGGGCAGTGGGCGATCGCCACCAATCCACCAGATGATCACACGGACGTGTTTTATCACACCCGTTGGAATCCAGTCGGCAGTGGAGCAGACATCTGGCAATCTTTTTCTGAAAACGGGTCTCTTCCTAATTGTGATCATTCGCGACCTGCCAACGAAGGAGAACAAATTGCCGCCGCACTGGCAGTCAGAGTTACGCTGGCTCCTGGTGAAACTCGTCAGATTCCGTTTGTGGTGGCATGGGATTTTCCGGTCACCGAGTTTACGGCTGGAGTCCGCTATCACCGGCGATATACTGATTTCTTTGGCACCACAGGTACTCATGCTTGGGCGATCGCCCAAATGGCTCTTGCGTCGTATTCACAATGGCAGAAGCAGATTGATGTATGGCAGCGCCCCATTTTAGAGCGATCGGATTTGCCCTCCTGGTTCAAAATGGCGTTGTTTAACGAACTCTATGATTTGACCAGTGGAGGAACGCTATGGAGTGCCGCCAGCGAGCATGATCCAATTGGGCAATTTGGGGTTCTAGAATGTCTTGATTATTGTTGGTATGAAAGCCTCGATGTCCGGCTTTATGGATCGTTTGCGCTGTTGATGCTGTGGCCTCAACTAGACAAGGCCATCTTGCGGGCATTTGCACGAGCTATTCCCCAGTCCGATGAACGGCAGCGAGTCATTGGCTACTATTTCACAATTGGTGCAAACAGCCCTCTTGCTGAACGAAAAACGGCAAATGCAACGCCCCATGACTTAGGGGCTCCCAATGAGCATCCTTGGGAAAAAACAAACTATACCGCTTATCAAGATTGCAATCTATGGAAAGATTTAGCCTCTGACTTTGTGCTCCAGGTCTACCGCGATTTTGTGTTTACAGGGGAAACAGATGTGGTGTTTCTTGCTCAGTGTTGGGATGCTGTTGAGCGATCGCTCCATTATCTCAAAGCCTTTGATCTGGATCATGATGATATTCCTGAAAATTCAGGGGCCCCTGACCAAACGTTTGACGATTGGCGCATGCAAGGAATCAGTGCCTATTGTGGTGGCTTGTGGTTAGCCGCATTGGAAGCGGCGATCGCCATGGGAACGATTCTGCAAGAACAATTCGACACAGTATCGGCACATTTTTCTGATGCTCCTCTTGCTGTGAATCGGGACAGGCTAAGCGCAATGAAAGAGGCGATCGCCACCTTTGAAGCTTGGCTAGATAGCGCTCGACCCACTTATCACAGTGCACTATGGAACGGTCAGTTCTATCGTCTCGACAGCGGCAGCCAATCACCCGTTGTCATGGCCGACCAACTCTGCGGTCAGTTCTATGCCCGACTACTCAAATTACCTGATATTGTGCCCATAGACTGTGCGCGTTCTGCGTTGATGTCTGTATATGAATCATGTTTTCTGAACTTTCATGGCGGTCGTTTTGGCCTTGCCAACGGAGTATTGCCCGATGGGTCGCCAGTGAATCCTGATGATACCCATCCGTTAGAAGTGTGGACTGGGATTAACTTTGGAATCACTGCTTACCTGATCCAAATGGGATTTCGCGAAGAAGCAATGGAAGTCCTGGATGCCGTCATCCATCAAATCTATGAGAATGGCCTTCAATTTAGAACCCCAGAAGCCATCACTCCGGTGGGCACTTTCAGAGCCTGTCATTACCTACGAGCCATGGCAATTTGGCTTGTCTATTCGGTCTGGACTAGCGAAGATGTTGAGGCAAGGTAACACTTCCTTCTCCTCTGGCTACCGATGTTAGCTGTAAAAACCTGATGAATGATGAGGAATCGCTCTATCCGTGAACATGCCGATTGCAGGCTAAGAATCACTACTACCGCATGTTAGTCTTAGGTGATTATTATTGGTTCTGAGTTCAAACACTCCAAAAGGACAGTGCATACCCCATGCAAGGTGAGCTAAACGAAATTGACATTCGCAGTATTCTTCAATTGATAGAACTGGGGCAACGCACTGGTGAGCTCTACGTTGAAGCTTATGTCTTGCCACGGCCTGTGTGGGGAAGCGATCGCACCAACCCTGAACCATCAACGCCACCATCCTGGTTTGTCTTCTTCTTAAATGGGAGCATCACTTACGCGGCAGATCATCATGCTCAAACGCTACAACGGTTGAATAATCATTTGCAGCACTTGGGGATACAAGAAACACTCCCCGCCATTAGTATTCCGGCGATCGCAAGCACCAACGCTCCAGAATATGGACATCTTTGGTCTCTTCTGGAAGAGCACGTCTTAACCCCACAGCAAGGACGCACAATTGTTCAGAAAATGGTTCAAGAGTCCTTGTTTGACTTGCTTAGCCTCCACCAAGGAACGTTCATCTTTGAAGTAGGACCATCCCTTGCTCCTCAACTGGCAATGTTTCGCATCGATCCACTCGTCGGAACTGTGATGCAGCAGGTTCAAGCGTGGAAACAACTCAGCCCGATTATCCAATCCCCTGACCAATATCCAGTTCTTCTTCAACCTGAAGCTCTTCAGAATGCATTGCCTCATGCCTTCTATCAAGATCTTTCAAAGTGGGCAAATGGCCAAACCTCGATTCGACAGCTCTCGCGATTGATGGGGCAAAGCATCTTATCAATCGGGCAAGCGCTTCACCCCTGTATTCAGCAAGGCTGGATTCAACTCGCCGTTCTGCAACACGTAGGTGAGCATTCTGAAAATCCTCAGAGCAACAGACAAATCCACACCATCGAACGGACTCCCCGAATTGTCTGCATTGACGATGGAGTGACGTTGCGCAAGACTGTCGAGACGATTCTCGGCAATCAGGGCTATGAAGTGACATCGATTGCTAGCCCCGTCAAAGCATTGAGTCTTGTATTTCAGCTTAAGCCGGACTTAATTCTCTGTGACATTGCCATGCCAATCTTAGATGGCTACGAAGTTTGCGCAATGTTACGAAAGTCCACAGCTTTCCGCCAAACCCCAATCGTCATGCTAACTGGGAAAGAAGGGTTCATCGATCGGGTCAAAGCCCGCATGGTTGGGGCAACTGACTACTTGACAAAGCCATTTGGTGAAAGTGAACTATTGCTACTCATTGAGAAATACGTTGGGTTAGGGACGCCTAATCGAGAAAATCCCAATAAACTATTGGCAGAAGCGGTCAAGAATGAGTTAGAAATTAATATCTCAGGATCTGTACCATCTCCATCATCTCTCTAGGTATCGTAGTATCTGGATTAGAGTGTAAGCAGTTAATGAATGCTCCTGATTACATCTCGAGTTCTGGGAAACAAAGTTCAAGAGGCTATTTAATGAATATGGTATGCTTTCCCGTTACTTTTCTCGATTAGCAGGTAGGAGTCATGAGTACGGTCTTGGTTGTCGAAGACAGTGTCACACAGCGAGAAATGATCACGGATTTATTGAAAGGTAGCGGTCTTGATGTGACTGTTGCAAGTGATGGAGTCGAAGCACTAGAGCAAATTAATGGGCATTGTCCGGATTTGGTTGTGCTCGATATTGTCATGCCTAAAATGAATGGCTACGAAGTATGTCGACGACTCAAAGCAGATCCGTCTACTCAAGATGTTCCTGTTGTGATGTGTTCCTCGAAGGGAGAAGAATTCGATCGATATTGGGGCATGAAGCAAGGGGCAGATGCTTATATTGCAAAGCCTTTTCAACCCAATGAATTGGTTGGAACCGTTAAGCAACTTTTACGCGGATGATGATGATGAAAACTAGGTCAGTATTATGGTTGGCAACCCCGATTTTTTAACCAACAAAGGACAAGAACAGGTTCCTGAATTTCAAGAGCTGGAAAGTCCAGAAGGTGAACTACACCTCAGGTTCTTAACGGCGTCGAATCAAGAATTTGCTCTTCCTGCTATTGGAATTCGCGAAGTCATTTCGCCCCCTCCTGACCGGATCACTCCGATTCCAAACATTTCGCCGTTGCTTTTGGGTACCCTCAATGTGCGTGGTCGCGTCATTTGGGTCGCTGACTTGGGTCAATTTCTAGGAGAATCCTCGTCGCTTGCGACTGACCGTGCCGAGATACCTGTTATTGCGGTAGAAGACCAAGATATTATGCTAGGTCTGGCTGTCCACTTCATTATTGGAATGGACTGGCTAGATATTGAAGACGTGCAGATGCCAATGAATGCTCCTGATGGCATGGCTCCATTTCTGAAAGGGGAATGGCTCGCAGATGACCGTCATGAGAATTGTCTAAAGCTATTAGATCAGGTATCAATTCTTCGGTCTGCGCGGTGGGCCGCATAACCTTGTTATTTACTGAGATAAGACTCACCAAAGCGGGAGAGAGAAAATGGGATTAGGCACTGACTACGCACACGAATATAAAAGAGCTGAGAAAGCCTACATGCAAGGCAACTATGAAGATGCAGCAAGTATCATCGATCAGCTCGTCGAAGCACATCCTGATGACGTCAGTGTTTGTCTGCTGAGGGGGCACATCTATTGCTATGGGTTACATCAATACGGTGTTGCTCAGGAACAATATCAATCGGTACTATCTCTCACATCCGACCAAGACTACGTTGACTATGCAACCAATGGGCTAGCGTATGCAAGTCAATTTAGCCCCAGTGATTCAGCTGCCCAAGATAACCTCATGGATCCTGAATTACCTCCAGATATGGACGAAGGAGATGATGAGGTTAGCTGGTTGAGTATGCCTGATGAAACGTTGATGGATGAAGCTGAATCTCTTAGCTTTGCTGATTTAGATTCTGGAAGCTTTATTGATTCCAACAGCAACGGAAATGCTGTTGGTGATGGCGGAGACTATCCGGCTGAAGCCGATGCTGCCGATCCATTTTCTAGTGGTAGCGATCCATTTGCTGATTTAGATGGCCCGTATGAAGATTCAGCCAGCAATGTAACTGAAGATGTTGCCTCAGAAGATGGAGTGGCCTCTACATTTGAATCTCCGTTTGATAATGAGGATTCTTTTTTTGATGATCCTCAATCAAAAGCACCTAACTCTGATTTTGGGAATCCATTCGGTGATGATGAGAATCCTTTTGGAGAAGGATCCTTGGATGATGCGATCGCCCCAACGTCAACGGATGGCTTGGAGGATCAGTTGATCTCTGATGGTGCGAATGATGTAGACACGAATCCTTTTTCAGATACGGGTGCGAATGGTGGCAATCATCCATTTGATGCATCACCGCCGACGGAGGATGAGACGCTCTTCATGATGCCAGAAGATGCTGATTTTGAATCTAGCGAGGGGGTCGAACAATCATATGATGATGCGTATAACGACGCAGTTGATCGCGTTGAGGACGACTATCTGAGTGACTCTGCTGACAACATCGAAGCAGATGCCTACCCCTCGGACTCATACAATGCAGAGTCCTACGCACCAGAACAAGGCTACTCGTATGATGACAACAATATTAGCCAGTCATCTACTGCGCAAGACGATTTAACCTTTATTTCTTCAGACGGGAACGGATTTGAAGATGGCACATTTGATGGTACAGACACATCCTTTACCGACAATGACTTTCCTCAAGACAACTTTGAGCCGTTCGAAGATGACTTTTTAACTGCTGAAGAAGCAGCACTCGGAGATACAACGCCATCCTCTAGTGCTGCAGCACCAGGATTTGACTTTTTGGATGAGTTTGACGAATTCGATGACATGGGAAGTGTCCCGGATTTTGACTTGTCCGATAATTCAGCAGGCTTCACAAGCCCAACCTTAGGTGGAAGTTCGGGAATGCTCAGCTCCTCTGATGCCGGAAACAACATGAGCGATATTGGGTTTGATTCTGGAGAATTTGCAGACCAATCCCTGATTCAAGATGAAGAAATTTTCAGCCTCTCAGGTGCCCCAGAACAAGTTCCAGCCTTCGCCCAATCAGGACTTGCTAGTACTGAACCTTCTGTCAACGTGGAACAAGGGTGGCTAGCTCCGCTTGAGAATGCAACGCTAGGAACCAAGAAATTAATTATTTCTGGGGTCACTGGTGTTGTATCGGCGATCGCCGTTGCAGCCGTCAGCTATGGAGCTGCAACCTTTGTGCCTGAAAACCGAGATGCTGTTGTCAAGACTGGTGGTCTTATGGCTCTCGCCGCGGGTATTGCCGGTTGTGGCACATCATTTGCGCTCAGCCGAGTTGCCCTCAAACCAGTTGAAAAAACGGCAGCCAACTTGCATGCTCAGTTTGATACCGTTTCTAAAGGAAACCTGAATGCACGGGCCACCGTATATTCAGAAGATGAATTTGGATCCCTTGCCAGTGAGTTCAACCAAATGGCACGGATTATCCTCACCACCACAAGTGAAGCTCAACGAAAGGCAGAAGAACAAGAGCAGGCAAAAGAAGACCTCCAGCGTCAGGTCATTCGTCTCCTAGATGATGTAGAAGGTGCAGCTCGTGGAGATTTGACCGTTCAGGCAGAAGTAACTGCCGATGTCCTAGGTGCTGTAGCAGACTCCTTTAACCTCACCATTCAAAACCTACGAGAAATCGTTCAGCAGGTGAAGCAAGCGACTCGACAGGTGAGTAAGGGGTCCACTGAAAATGAAATTTTTGCGCGATCGCTCTCCTCTGACGCCCTCCGGCAAGCAGAAGAATTGGCCGTCACGTTGAATTCTGTACAAGTGATGACGAATTCTATTCAGCGGGTGGCAGAAAGTGCGCGAGAAGCCGAAGAAGTGGCTCGTTCTGCATCTGCAACTGCACTCAAGGGTGGAGAAGCTGTTGAACGAACCGTGTCAGGTATTTTACAAATTAGAGAAACCGTTGCAGAAACAACACGAAAAGTGAAACGCTTGGCAGAATCCTCCCAAGAAATTTCGAAGATTGTGGCCTTGATTTCGCAAATTGCATCTCGAACCAACTTGCTTGCACTCAACGCAAGTATTGAGGCAGCTCGGGCAGGTGAAGCCGGACGAGGCTTCGCTATTGTGGCAGACGAAGTCCGACAGTTGGCAGACCGAGCCGCAAAAGCGTCTAAAGAAATTGAGCAAATCGTCTTGCAAATTCAGAGTGAGACAGGTTCTGTTATGACGGCGATGGAAGAAGGCACACAACAGGTCATCGAAGGAACTCGGTTGGCGGAACAAGCCAAGCGATCGCTTGAAGACATTATTCAAGTATCGAACCGCATTGATGCTCTAGTCCGCTCTATTACAGCTGACACAGTAGAACAAACCGAAACATCTCGTGCAGTCGCACAGGTCATGCAATCAGTTGAGTTAACTGCCCAAGAAACATCTCAAGAAGCACAACGAGTCTCTGGGTCCCTACAAAGCCTTGTTGGTGTTGCTCGAGATCTACTCAACTCCGTAGAACGATTTAAGGTTGAAGACATGGATGCAGGTTGATTTATGTCGATATTTGCCATACTGCACCGCCTGCTGATGCATTCACTCAATGCATCAGCTAAGCAAAATAGGTTGACTTGAAGGCAATCGAGGCAGAATAGGGTAAGTTAACCAAAATGACAACAGGGTACTTCTGACTAACCACGAAGCATCGATTCAGAACCAAGGAGGGGCCTCCAATGCAATCGGAACAGCAACAACGAATCATGGGCTACTTTATTGAGGAGGCAAAAGACCACCTCAATACGATTGAGCAAGGGTTACTGAATCTGCAGGGCACGATCGAAGACTCTGATTTAGTAAATGAAGTCTTTCGAGCTGCGCATTCAGTGAAAGGAGGCGCAGCCATGCTGGGGCTAGATAGCATCCAGCAAACAGCTCACCGCCTTGAAGACTACTTTAAAGTTCTTAAGGAATGCCCCCTCAAGGTTGATCAAAAATTAGAAACACTTTTTCTGCGAGTGTTTGATACGCTTCAGGATTTGCTAGAGCAACTCCAAGGGCCTTTTGGGTTGACAGACGATAACGCAGCCCAAATTATGGGCGATGTCGAGCCTGTGTTGTCAGAACTCCATGTACATCTGAATCATCTTGTTGAGGCTTCAGGGCATACACCTCCTGAAGATGTTGACTTATCACAACCTGTGCCTCCAGCTGTTTCAGCAACTAGCACTCGAGCTGGGGCATCTAAGCAAGAAGATAGTGCGCTTACACTTTATTTCCAAAGCGATGTGCCTGCTCAACTTCGCAACATGCTGGGACTCTTTAAGCAACCTGATACTGCCTTTGTTCGTCAACAACTCCAAGACATTTGCAGCGATCTTGCTCAAGCCGGGGAGTCGTTCGATCTTCACCCCAATTGGAGTGAGTTATCGTCTCTTGCACAACGGGCGATCGCCAACCCCGACAACGACTTTCGACAGTTAGCCCCTGCACTCATCAAAGACTTTAAGCAAGCACAAGATCGAGTATTATCTGGTCGATCTGCGGATATTACACCTAGTTACGCCTTGCAAGAAATGCAGCCTGTGGCTGATGTCTTCACAGAAGATGTGCCCGTTTTATCGTCTGAAGACTTACTGGATGACATGACTGACTTCCTATCGGGTAGCAGTGACGCATCAATGGAGAGCGATGCTGCTGACGATCCTTTTGCTAGCTTGGCAGGCTTAGAAGATGGTGACGAATCATCCGAAGATGATGGAGCTGATTTTGATCTGTTTGGCGAGGAAACAGACAGCCTTGATTTGAACACTGATAATCTTGAACTCGATGAACTAGTCGCCAACAATGGACTTGATCTTTCCACACGAGCGATAGCGACTCCTGCACGACAGGGTCCCCATGTCGGCACTGCTGAGTTAAACAGCTTAGCTGACCTCTTTGAGAATGAAGCTCCTGAGCTCAATATGGATTGGCAAGAAGAAGTCATAGACAATTCTTCTGACCTAATGGTCGAAGGGCTTGTGCTTGATGCATCCAATGATTTCTCAGATTTGTTGTTCGATGAAGCGCCTCCAGAACAAAAAGGCGCTTCTCACGACGCAGATGACATCTCTGGAATCTTAGATAGTATCGAGGAAAGCTCTCCATTACCCTCGCCACCCAGCGTGGTTGCAGAAGATGAATTTGCTGATCTGTTTTCTGTCGGAACTTCATCTGATGACAGCTTGCCGGAACTAGCCAAGGAAGAGGCTAATGAACTCGACAATCTCAATGCATTTTTCGACGACATTGATGAAGAGGGTACAGCCGAAGAAGACACGTTAGATATCCCTAGCCTTGATGACGACAATGCTTCGATATCGCCTGAATTTCTTGTGGCGGATCCCCATCATGAAACTGACCATGAGAATTTAGAGGCATCTCTATTCGGTACGGATGTCTCAACTGATGACCCATCAAACACTTCACAAGATTCAGATGGCCTAGATGATCTATTTCTCAATTCACTCAGTGATGATGCACTATTATCCACAGATGACACAGACGAGCCATCAGAAAATGTGAACGGCCTTGATGCATCATCATTAAATAACCTTGATGGACTCGATGTTGATGATTTATGGGATTCGTCACCGACTCCTACACCTGACCGTGAGTCAGAGGATGAATTCAATGTTGAGAATCCATTCGCGTCTTCCGAAGATTCAAACAACGATGATGAGCTTGATCAGTTACTAGCCGATGAATTTGCTGACGATTCTCAACTTTCTATAGAAGCAGACGATCTGGGAACCGATAACCTCGATATGTCCAACGACTTGTCATCCCTAGAAGATGGCCTCGACAGCATGTTGGGCATGCCGGAGATGAATGAATCGAATATCGATTCAGCGATAGAATCCGTAGAGATGGATCGAGACCTAGAAGATTTTGATACCGCGTTCAATGCTTCAACAGAACCTGAGTCCTTCGATTTAGGTGATTCTCTAGGAAATCTTTTGGCCGAGCATGAAGAGGCAACGACTCCATCTCATGAGGCCAGTGATGATGACTCGTTGCTGAATGATTTGCTCAGTGGCGATGATTTCGGATTAGAAGCTCAAGATACTGGAATATCATCTAGTGTCGATAGTTCGCTCGATGATTTACTCACTGGCGAAGATATTGCAGCAGAAAATCAGAACCCTGGAGGAGCATCTGATGATGATATTGATGCCCTCTTTTCAAATGACGAGCTAGCACTAGACAATGATGATGTTGGTGCTGACATCATGCAAGAGTTGCCTGAAGGACTACTCACTGATCTGTCGGAAGAGATAGGGAATGACTCTGATGTTGCAATGTTTACGTTTGATGATGAGCCTGCTGAAGGAGACCTTCAGTTAGAAGAACTCAACGAATTGGACGAATTGGAAAACCTAGGTGAGTTAACTGATCTAGGACTAGATACCTCATTGGAGCTAGACGTCTTCTCTAGTGAGAATACGAGTGCGGAAGCAGACGAAACCAATTTTTCCGAGGAAAACATAACAGTTGATATAGACGATTTAAACACTATTGAAAATCAAGAAACGCCTGCCTTAGAGAATGCTGATGGTTCTATTCAAGAGGCTGATTCCAACGCTCCTAATGACGTCATCGATCTCGGTTTGGATAATTTGGACGATATCAGTCTCTCTGATCTAGACCTCGCGGACGCAGAGTTGTCAGGTGAACAAGATGTTGACTCTTCCAATGAAACAAACAGCTTTGATGACTTCACCGAAGCTATGTTTATAGACACGTCTGACTCCGTTGAGCTGGAAGAGACTAATGGGTTTGAAGAATTGAATATTCTTCTAGAGAATTCGGAAGAAGAATCCGAGTTTGAGTTGGATACCTCATCTGAGCATGATGATGATAATTTCGATGATTTAGATGCACTGTTGAGTGCCAATGATTCAAGTGATTTATCAGATCCCCAACGTGATGATCAAGTAAGTTCATCCTTATTGGCGAGTAATCCCGACGAGGATTTTGATGATCTAGAAGCATTGTTGGACAGTCCATCGGAGCTGTCAATGGCTGAACCGCTAGATATTGATGCATCTGACGATGAAGACTTCTCCGATTTAGAAAAGCTCCTAGAAGATGCTGATCAAAAATTAGTTGCACCTCCCACCACAAAAACGGCTCGTGGAGCATCACCAATGTCGGGGCGTCGGCCTACTCGTCGGGGTGGTAGTGGATATGCCGATCAAAATATGAGAGTTTCGGTTAAGAATCTAGATAACTTAAATAACCTTGTTGGGGAGTTAGTTGTTAATCGAAATAGTCTGGAGCAGTCTCAGGAACGGCTTCGTCAGTTTCTAGACAATATGCTGTACCAGGTTCAACAACTCAGCGATGTTGGGCAGCGAATGCGAGATTTGTATGAGCGATCGCTCTTAGAAAGTTCCCTGCTATCTAGTCGCCGTAGCTATCAATTGGCGAATCAAGCAGGGGGGGGAATGGCCACATCCAAACCCGCAGATTCAACACATGCAACAGGCGCAAGTTTTGATGCCCTGGAAATGGATCGATTCACTGGGTTCCATACCCTCTCCCAGGAAATGATTGAACTTATTGTCAGAGTTCGAGAAGCCGCGTCTGACATTGATTTTGTTGTTGATGAAAGTGACCAAACAACACGAATGTTTAGACAGGTCACGACTCAATTACAAGAAGGGCTGACCCGATCACGAATGGTTGCCTTTGCGCAAGCAGCAACGCGGTTGCCTCGTGCAGTGCGGGATATTTCCATCAAATGTGGAAAGCAAGCTGAACTCCTTGTTGAAGGAAAGGATACGCTAATTGACAAGATGATTTTGGAGCAGCTTTATGACCCAATGACTCATTTGGTCAATAATGCCATTACCCATGGCATTGAAACTCCTGAAGAACGTCATGCCTTACATAAACCACCGGTTGGAAAGATTACCATCCGAGTCTTTCATCAAGGAAACCAAACGATCATCTCTGTGACCGATGATGGTGCAGGAATTAACCCAGAAGTAGTTAAGGCTAAGGCACTCCAACGCGGGCTCATTTCACCAGAAGAAGCCGAAGGAATGAACCGACTCGATATTTATGATCTTCTTTTCCACCATGGCTTTAGTACTCGTGACCAGGCCGATGACTTTGCAGGGCGCGGCGTCGGTATGGATGTTGTGCGCACCAGTTTGAACGAAATTCGCGGTGTTATCAATATCGACTCAACTGTAGGTCAAGGGACAACGTTTACGATTCGACTTCCTTTAACGCTCAGTATTTCAAAGGCACTGCTTTGTGTGAGTAACCGTGCTCGTATCGCCTTTCCAATGGATGGGGTTGAAGACATGTTGGATGTGCCCAGCGATCGCATTCAAAACGACGAGGAGGGTAGACCTAGCATTTACTGGCGCGACATCGTGCTGCCTTTCTATCCTCTAGCCGAGCTATTGAAATATCATCGAATGATGGGGCGAGGCAGTGTCTATGGTGGAAACCAGGAAGATGATGTTATCTCCGTCGTCGTTCTCCGCAGTGCAGGCAACTACCTTGCTTTACAAGTTGACCAGGTGTTGGGTGAACAAGAGATTGTAATCAAGCAGTTGGAAGCGCCGATTCCAAAACCTGCCGGGATTGCAGGGGCAACTGTCTTGGGAGATGGTCGAATCATGCCAATTGCCGATGTTCTAGAGCTGATTGATCTCTCACTAGGACGGATTCGCAAGGAAGTCGGCACGTCATTGTGGGAGCAAGAAGCGGCTCGTATCGCATCAACGGATATTGTTGAGGCAAAGAGCGAACCAACGGTCTTGATTGTGGACGATTCCATTACTGTTCGCGAGCTATTATCCATGACATTCAACAAAGTTGGATATCGTGTGGAGCAGGCTCGCGATGGTCAAGAAGCTTGGGAAAAACTCAAGTCAGGATTACCTTGTGAGCTTGTTTTCTGTGATATTGAAATGCCTAGAATGGATGGTCTTGAGCTACTCTCTAGACTCCAAAAAGACACGAATTTGAAGAAATTACCTATCGCCATGCTGACGTCGCGAGGAGCTGATCGACACCGTCAAATGGCCGTTCAATTAGGGGCAAAGGGTTACTTTACAAAGCCATATCTGGAAGAAGTATTGCTAGATGCTGCTCAGCGCATGCTGAATGGGGAAGTCTTAATCGGTAATGCCTAATGTCAGGCATATATAGCACTTCTTTCAAACCATAAACAAAAGCGTCATATCTTCTGCCAAACAAAAGTCCAGAACCCGTTAAGCTTTGAGCTTATTCTGCAAATGTAATGCTTAACGGCTGATAGACCAATGGCACATACTCCTGAGCAAAATCCTGTTGTGCTTGTTCACGGGATTGACGATACAGCATCAAAAATGGCTCGCATGCAACGGTTTCTGGAAGCAGAGGGTTGGGTAGCAGCTTCTATCAGCCTTTCTCCAAATAATGGGGATGCAGGACTAGAAAGTCTAGCGGAGCAACTTGCTGAATTTATTGATGAAACATTTGGCAATCAGCGCTTCGTTGACCTCATTGGCTTCAGCATGGGTGGACTCGTTACTCGGTATTACGTGCAGCGATTGGGAGGTATCCATCGTGTCCAACGATTTCTCACGATTTCATCTCCTCATCATGGAACATGGGTAGGCTACCTAAGACAAAATCGCGGTGCCTCTCAAATGCGGCCTTCTAGCCATTTTCTGAATGAGTTAAATCAGGATGTGGACATGCTCGATCAGCTCCAGTTCACATCCATGTGGACTCCCTTCGACTTGATGATTTTACCCACCACCAGCTCGAGATTACCGGTTGGCGATGAGCTGCAGGTTCCGGTTTTATTACATCCCTGGATGGTGAGCGATCGCCGTTGTCTAAGGGCGATCGCCATACGATTAACCCAGCCCCTATTAGAAAGTAAGTAGCTATCCATCATTAAACGTACCCTTCCAAACCCTGTGCCGCCTGCGCAGCGGGCAGCACAGGATTTGGAGTTTTAATTTTAGGCTCAATAGCTGTTTCAGGGAGGTTGAATACAAAAAGATGCTGTAAACCCTATGGGGCAATCATTTCAGCTAGACTTGCACATCCAAGGCCGAAAAGCTTTTCTCACAAGAGTTTCAAGCTTTTTTGACCCAGACCTCCCTGAAATCCATATAGAGCCTAATTTTAATTACCTCCAGGCACTTACTGGAAATGATGTCAGGGATAACGAGTAAAGACTTGAGGAGAAGTTCTAGAACCTGAATTCCTATCGCTCCGGGTTCCTATTCCTTCAATATCGAAATTTACTATCGTTCAGTTGCAATAATCAGACTCCTTGGAAAATTCCAGGTGGTTTTGAGCAAATGAATCAAATACGTGTGTGTGTTGTAAAGCAGCAGGTCATTTAGAAAGCGATGCACGCACCCTCAGGCGGGTATAGCAGGCACTGTTATCTCATGATAGGGTTTCCCTTCCTTTTTAGTCTGGAATTATGAATATTATTTGGGAATTTTTTGAGCATTATCGAACTCTCCTTCAATGTCACTGACATAAGGAAGAAGAAAAGGGTGTAAAGCCTGATAATGATAGGCTATAGCGTTTTAACACCCTCGTTACTCTACTATGTCAAATCGAAGTGAAATACTCAAGCGCCGCCTGTTCGATAGTCTGGGTCGGCCTTGGCAAAACATTCTACCCGAGTCGAAAATAGACGCAATCCTCAAGGCGGAAGACATCCAGTATCGAAAACGGCTGTCCCCCCC
>JBCCWF010000055.1:0-20158 GCA_039194035.1 Cyanobacteria bacterium P01_E01_bin.6
ATGAGTTTATCTCGCATTCCGGCAATGTCTCGCCAGGGAATATCAGGATATTGATTTCTCACTAAATCTGGGATGCGCTTCACGGCTTCGCCAATAATCTCGATCGCCCTTGAAACCGCAAACACCTTTTCTAAATTCTGTGAGAAAGCTTCAAACTCAATGTCTGTCGTAAGGGATGAGCAAAGCGTCCCCGGAGGGAAAAGCCCATTTATCCTATTCTCTGCGCAAAGGCTAAGCCCACAACCAGCAGCTCAGGACAAACAAGAATTTCTAACATGAGAATTGCTGGGCCGGAGTGAGATACCTTGCCAAAACTGGGTGTTCAGTACTGATAGGCTGTCGCAGATCGCTAAATTCAGCAGAAATCGTGGCGACACCACCGCCAAGGAGCCACAAATCACAACAAAAAATCATTCTTCTTTCAATTGCGCCCGCAGCTTGATCAATGCCTCAGATGAAGTGAGTATCGCGAAAGCCTTTGCTGAATCCAGATGATCGCCACAAAACCATTCAAGGCCACGAGGATGTCCCACTTTGTGTTTTGGGAGAGGCGTAAAGTTGGCAAATCGAACGAGCCCCCCATCTTTCATTGAAAATTTTCTACCGCAAAGTCTACAAATGGGTGGTTTCATCCAGTTCATTGCGAAACAACATCTCCTTTACGATCGCAAATCGTAAGGGTTATCGACAGTTTATGCTATTCCTTTACCGCCGCACCTCACCGTACAATGGGTATCGATGTCCTTCACAGATGTCGCTTGGGCACGAGGTGCCAAGGTAACGATACAGACAGTGGGTTGTGCTTAAAACACTTAGAGGAACGGTTTTGATTGGGCTCGGGTATATGTTGTCGCCGCTATCGTGGTGGAACGACCTATTTTTCAACTTGCCCATTGCCTATGCTTTTGGTTATGTCGTGAGCATAGGCAATCCCGACTGGTTTCTCCCCGCAACAGTCATCGGATATTGGCTATCCAATGTGTTGGGCTTTGTGCTGATGCAATTTGGCGTCGGTGATGTAGCGTTTAGAGATACGCCGCGCAACCCCAAAAAAGACTTAATCATTAGTCTCGGTACATCGACGCTTTATACCGTTGCTGTCGTTGCCTTATTTCAACTCCACATTATCGAAACACCGGATTTTCTGATTACTCACCTCTCTCAACCATGACACTCCCCTCTTCCATGGCACGCTCTCCTAACCGTGTCTGTTAGTTTCTAGTGAGCCTCACGTTTTGTTTTTCAAGCTTACTCATGGGCAGCAGCAGGGTTTTTTCAATCTTTTGGCGCGTTTCTTTGGTGACATAGCAGTCGCTGTTGAGGCAATCGACCAGTAATTTATTTGCGTCATAGTAGTGACGGAGAGTTGCCTTTTGTTCGGCAGTGAACTGCCAATCGTGACCAATATTGCGATGCTCAATCATCACAGAGCGTAACTGCTCTGCCCACGCGGTTCCCTCCGTTTTCCACCAGTGTTGCCAAACATCATGCTCATCAATGCTAGGAAGTTGAGCTTTTAATGCCTCCAGCTTAATCTTTAGTTCGCCCTCTCCCGCGCGGTCGAGGGCGCGGTCGAGGGCGCGGTCGAGGGCGCGGGCGCGGTCGAGGGCGAGGGCGAGGGCGCGGTCGAGGGCGAGGGCGCGGGCGCGGGCGAGGGCGAGGGCGAGGGCGCGGTCGAGGGCGAGGGAGCGGTCGAGGTCGAGGTCGAGGGCGAGGGAGCGGTCGAGGTCGAGGGCGAGATAAAAAGCTCGAACAGCTGCGGCTTTATCGGTCAATTCCACGGAGATAGATTTGGTATCAATGTTCTCTAACAAGGATTGAAGCATTGGATCATCTCTCATAAGCTGATCAACCTGATGCTTCATCCACTGCAAAAGATCATCTGCCTCTGGCAACATTCCGATCACCAGTAAAAAGACTTCGCGATAGCGCGGTTCTGTGATATGGGTGGCTAAATCTTTCAGCGCACGCTTGAGGGTGGCTGTCGGCCTAGAGATTTGCTTTGCCGTGAAATATTCCTGAAACGTGAGATGGGAAAAAGAGTAGATGCCTCTGGCTCGCTCCACCAACAGCCCATGTTGAGCCTCGATAGCTTTGAGCACATCTTCTCCATCTACCTGCAAGGAGTCTTGATTTTCGTTGGCCCCTGGTAAATTTCGAATGTAGTCAATGATGTGCTGTTCCACTACTTGCTGCTTAAAGAAATAATCGCCTCGTTCAAAAGTCACGAAAGCGAGCCGACTGAGTAAATCTTCTTTTCGCTTCAGCGACAGCTTTTTATAGACTTGGTCTCGTTCAATATTGCGTTTGGCATCCCACTTTTTCAGCAACACATCTAACCCCTCTTTGTATAGTTCGGAGCGATTGGCTGGAAAATCCGCTGCATCACCAAACACCAAGCACAACAGCGTCAACAACAGCGGACTGGTTGCCAACTCTTGAATCGGCTCATTGTCCTTTAATCGTTTAAGGAACGTCTCGCTTTTCTTTGGATCTTGCTTGGCAGCAAACCATTTCGTCGTAAATTCGGCAATCTGCTCGTTGCTAAAGTCTGCCATCTCCATTTCGGTAAACTGCTGGAAGGTATATTCCCGCGCGGCAATGCGGCAAGTCATCACAAATTGACAGTCCCGAAAGTTCTGGGTTGCCTCTTTGATGGTTTGCAGCACTCGGTCGTGCTCTGCTGCCTGCACTTCGTCCAGCCCATCTAACAAAATCAGCGCTCGTCCGGTTTCCAAAACCTGAGGCAACCACTCGGAGTTGTTTATCTTGCAGTCACGCCATTGTTGCGCAATGTAATCTTGTAAGTCAGGCTGTCCCTTAGCCTCCGCAAATTCCTTCAGCGTCACAAACACCGGAATGCGATGAGCCTCAAACTCACCTTGATTACACAATATCGCCAACCGCTTCATAAACGTGGTTTTACCTGCTCCTGGCTTCCCCAAAATCATCAGCTTGTCATAGCGTTCCACGGCGTCAAGAGCGGGTACCCGCTCCTGATGCACCTGCCCCAAGGTAAAACGATCAAAGTTGTCAATATTACAGTCTTGCCATAGTTCCTCAATGCCCAAACGTCGATGGCCTGAGAGCTTTTCCAAAATGTTGACGTTGGTGTAGATATCGCCAATGCCGATGGGCTGCTCCATATCCAGTACCCGCATTGTGCCGCAGCGAGTAGAAACATCTTTTCTGACTTTCTCCCGAATCTCTTGAATCAGAGCATTGATATCGGCTGCAAGGTCAGTAGACGTATTTTGCTCAGGAGAGTTCGACTGCGTTTCCCGATACTTGCCAATCAAAAAATCATGCAGCTTACGAAACTTCCCCGGTCCTTTCCCGCTAATGCTGAACTTGGTGTAGACGCCACTCATGCGATTGCGCAGCGCCGTGACACTGATGTGCAGGGCTTCTGCATCAAGTAAGTCGCTCGCGTCATCACTCAATCGTTTTACCAGAGCTTCTGTTTGCTCTTGCGATAGCTCGTACGTGCTTGCGATTTGTTCTAAGAAGGCAGGGGGCAATGACTGCATAGAATTCGACCCATGTACTTGTTCGGACATTCTCGTTATCGATAGAGTAACCGATACATCTCTAGAAATAAGTCGGCCTAAGTCAGGATAGTCAGGCTAAGTCCTGGAAAAAACTCCAAATCAACCTTGCGACAGTAAATACAGCACTTTAAGCAAGGACTCGCATCCATGAAGAAAACGACACTTAACCTGACATTCGCATCCGTTCTGATTCTGACGATCGCCTCTGGCGGTACAGCCGTTCACATTGCTAGTCAACCAACCCTCTCTGAACACCAAGACCGTATTCTGGATAATGCCCAGAATATCTTTACGTTAGGCGCGACTAGCCTCATGGGTCTGCTAAACAGCTGCTCCGATGACGATGATTCTGAATCCGACGAGGACGAGACTCAATGAGACCACTTGAAGGGCGATCGCCATGTCTCAGATGCTCTACTCTTGAGAAGCGTCACCATGCCACACTCTACTCTGTTGAAGGGAGATCACTTGTGCAGATTATTCGCAGGAACATCGGCTTAACCGTGGACGATAGCCTCATGCGCGTCTACATCGCTGAACCAGAAGCCGATGGCACCTATCCCGGCGTCCTGTTTTATTCCGACATCTACCAACTGGGTCGCCCCATTGCCCGGCTAGCCGATCGCCTCGCTGGATATGGCTATGTGGTCGCAGCCCCAGAAATTTTCCATCGGGTCGAACCCATTGGTACCATCATCGAACCCAATGACCTGGGTCGTTTGCGGGGCAATGATGCTGCCCGCCGGACAGAAATTGTCGAATACGATGCCGATGCATCAGCAGTCTTGGAATGGTTGCAAGCAGAATCCAGAGTCGCGCCAAGGGCGATCGCCACCTTCGGGTTCTGCATTGGCGGACATTTAGCATTTCGGACGGCCGCCTTGCACCCCATTGTCAACGCGGCAGTGTGTTGCTATCCGACAGGAATTCACAGCGGTAAATTGGGGCGCGGCATTGCCGACACCCTAGATCGCATCCGCGACATCAACGCCAATGTCCTGACAATTTTTGGCACCCTTGATCCTCATATTCCCCCTGACGGGCGTGACACCATTCTGCACGCCCTCGACCAGTCAACTATTCAACATAAGACGTTGCTGTACGAAGCGAATCACACCTTCATGCGAGATGATGGCTATCGCTATGATCCAGCGGTTACCGATACCGCATGGCAAGAGATTATTACGTTTCTCTCATCCTGCTTTCAGTAATACGCAAAATAGGTGAGTTTTAGCGTACTGAGCATGGCGATTGAGAGTGCATGTCGAATATCTGCAACATGCCGTCATTTCAAGGTGTTGTGGACATTGCCACAGAACAGCAATGCCCTGACATGAGATGAATGGGGGGTTAGCCCCCTCATTGACTCGGGAACACTGAATTGAATTAGGCAACTGATTTCTAGCCAAGGGCATCTGACCACGTTAGATGGCAATATCATCATGTTTCAAAATCAGTCTGTGCTGAGCCATTTTCCGTCGCCCCATCAGATCCATAGTGTCAAACACTATCGCGAAACCGTGATGCGAATGGATAAAGCACTGGAAGCGGCTCCCTATGATAGTGACTTATGGGTCAATCGGGGATATGCACTCCACGGACTGGAACGCCCTGAAGAAGCGATCGCCAGCTTTGATGAAGCTCTTCGACAATACGCCAAAAATCCTCGGGCATGGCATGGCAAAGGACTATGCTGGGCCAAGCTGAGTGAATATGAAAAGGCCGTCGAGTGTTTCCAAAAGGCGCTTGACATCGACCCACACGATGGTCAAGTTTGGTACAACCAAGGGACAGCATTTAACCGTCTCGATCGTCCCAAGGACGCCATCAATAGCTTTGACAAGGCGATCGCCTTTCGTCCCAAAGATCATCGAGCGTGGTTTAACCGAGCCGTAGCCCTAGGCGCACTGCATCGATATCGTTCCGCCTTGGAGAATTTGAACAAGACAATTGAAATTAAGCCTGATTGTCACTATGCTTGGAGCTATAGAGGGGTCACATTGACTCGCTTAAGCCGTTACACAGAGGCGATCGATAGCTTTGATCAGTCTATTGAGTATGAATCGCACAACCCCAGTGCATGGTTTGGCAAGGCGCGGATATTTGCACTACAGGGAAATACTGAACAATCTCTCAATAGTCTGTATCGTACTTTTGTTCTGAGCCCTTACCTGTATCGAGTCATCGTACAAACCGATTCAGATTTTGCCGACTTGAGCAACCATCCTAGATTTCAACGACTGGTTCACAATACCTAACTCAGTCGCAATAGGCAATCACCATGGATCAGCACCAAGACGCCAACACATGGTTTGGACAAGCAAGTTCTTTGTTTGATGCCAGACGCTATCAAGGAGCAGTTTCTAAATTTGACCGCTTTTTGACACTGTGTCCTGACAACCATGAGGCATGGACAAAACGGGGGTTCGCACTCAATGCAATCAAGGCGTATCAGGAAGCAATTGTTAGCTTTGATAAGGCGATCGCCCTCCAGCCCAGCCAGGCTTTGGCGTGGCATGGTAGAGGACTGGCATTAGCCGAACTAGAACACTATACAGAGGCCATCGACAGTTTTCGCAAGGCGATTGAGCTGAATCCGGGCGATCGCCGAGCTTGGTATAACCAGGGACGCGTGTTTCTACTCCTAGAGCACTATGGCGATGCAGTAGAGAGCTTTCATCAAGCCATTCAGCTAAAACCCAATAATTATCGATCGTGGTATCACAAAGGCATTGCCCTGGCATCATTGGGACAGTATGACGACGCATTAAAGGATCTCAACACCTCGCTGAATCTCAAGCCGGACTGTTATTATGCTTGGAACCATCGGGGCACTGTGTTGAGGAAGTTGGATCAACCCCAAGATGCGCTACATAGCTTTGAACGCTCTATTGAGCACAACTCCGACAATGCTCCAGCGTGGTATGGACAGGCCTGTGTTTATGCTGATCTGGGAGAACTGAGCTTAATGTTGAAATGCCTACATCGAGCGTTGATTGTGAGTCCAAATTTTTATCGAATTCAGGCGGAAACTGAGTCCGCATTCGATGCCGTGCGGTATCATCCTCAGTTCCAAACACTCCTGAACGACTGCAAGCTCTAGCGCCATTTTTTTCTTGGCTCGGGGTCTTAGTCTCAGCCTGGAATCCTAACGATAGTGCTGTGCGGGTTGATTCAGTACGGCGATGTGGGGCGCGCCGCGTCCCACATCACTGTTTTTGTACTTGACGCAGTTGCACAGCGCTATCGTTCCTCTGGTAAGCTTTGCCACGCTGTCTGTATGAGGTTGAAATATCTTACCTCATGCCCGATGAAGTACTGAAAATTAGATAAGATAATATCTCCACGCTGTTATCTCTGTACAGATTACCCAACAGTCTAGATCTCGGAAGGGCTTGGAGTTCTTGGAAACGAAAAATTTGAAACTCGGAGGTATTCGGAGGTATTTTGTTGGGGGCGGTGGCTTAGCTACCGCCCCCAACAAAATACCTTCCGGTTCTATTTCATGGTCATGCCGAAGAACTTTGAGATTGGAAAGGAAAATAGCGACAATCCAGATTCGGAAATTTTTAGCTTTACGACCAAAACGTCGTGCATTGGACAGAAACTCTATGGCTTAGCTCCTGGGGAATCATTTGAGTCACAAAACGCAACATCTTCATGAGAGGTAATTTTTGGAGTGCGAAAATAGTGATCCAAGACTCTATTCACACCGAAGGAATCAACATTCGTGGTCATTCAAGCATCTAAGCCAATCGATAACACGGCCAGTCAGCATCAGTACGAAGAGGAGACACGGGCGATCGCCCGACAACTGCTTAGCGCCACCCAGGAGAAGAAAAACTTCCTGGCTCAAATGCGAGAGCAAATGCGGTGGGATGACAAGCTTCTCGATTGGACTATGAGTAATCCAGGGTTGCGGGTGCAGATGTTTCGTTTCATCGACTGTCTCCCCTCCCTCAAAAGTAAGGCAGAAATTGCCCGGCATTTTCAGGAATACCTGAGTGATTCATCCGTCGAGTTGCCCACGGCTCTCAAGGGAATGCTCAACTTTGCGAGTCCCGACTCGATGCCTGCCCAAGTGGCTGCGACCACGGTCTCGACTGCTGTTGAAACCCTAGCTCGGAAATATATCGCGGGAGAGAACCTGAAACAGGCCCTCAAAACGATTGAACAGCTGCGTAAGCAGAAAATGTGTTTTACCGTTGATTTGCTGGGCGAAGCTGTCATTACAGAAAAAGAGGCTCATTCCTATCTAACTCGCTATCTGGAGTTGATGGAGCAGTTGACCCAGGCGTCAAAAAACTGGTCAACCGTACCGCAGATTGATGAAGCGGACGGCAGGTCTCTGTCAACCGTTCAGGTGTCCGTTAAACTCACGGCATTTTACTCCCAGTTTGATCCGTTGGATGCGGAGGGGAGTGAGGCCAATGTCAGTGAGCACATTCGTACGCTCCTGCGCCGCGCCCACGAACTGGGTGCAATGGTTCACTTCGACATGGAGCAGTATCGTTACAAAACGCTGACGATTGGGATTCTTCAGCGTATTTTGATGGAAGAAGAGTTTTGCACTCGGTCAGACATTGGCGTGACGCTGCAAGCTTACTTGCGCGATAGTGAGCAAGATTTATTGAGTTGGGTCGATTGGGCAAAACGAAGAGGCACGCCCATTACGGTTCGACTGGTCAAGGGTGCCTACTGGGATCAAGAAACAATCATTTCTCGTCAAAATCATTGGCCTCAGCCCGTTTATAGCCACAAGTCATCCACCGATGCCAATTTTGAGCGAATGACTCAAATTTTGTTGGAACATCATGAGCATCTTTATGCCGCCATCGGTAGCCACAATGTACGATCTCAGGCTAAGGCGATCGCCATTGCAAACGCGCTCAACATTCCGCCCCGCCGCATCGAACTTCAGGTGCTCTACGGCATGGCAGATAAGCTCGCAAACGCGCTAGTTGACCAAGGGTTTCGCGTTCGCGTCTACTGTCCGTATGGAGAGCTGATTCCTGGCATGTCGTACCTCATTCGACGATTGCTCGAAAACACCGCCAACAGTTCCTTCCTTCGACAAAGCCTAGAAAATGCACCAGCGGATGAATTATTGGCTTCCCCTGTGATGTTGGATGGTGCCGCCAGTCCGGTGCCTCCCGCCTTGACAGATGAATACCGCACCCTAATTCAGAATGCATCGGATACGGATTTTGCGGAGGCAGAAAAACGGCGGACGTTTTTGGCGGCTGTTCAGACCATTCGCCAACAGCTCGGACAAACCTATCTACCGTTGGTGAATGGCGATCGCATCAACACCCAAGACCACGTTGATTCAGTGAATCCCACTCGTCCCACTGAAGTGATTGGAACAGTAGGGCGGTTGTCGGTTGAGCAAGCCGAGGAGGCCATGCAAGCAGCAAAAGCTGCGTTCAAGACGTGGAAGAAAACGCCAGCGAAAGAACGAGCTGACATTATTCGCAATGCGGCTGATTTGCTGGAAGAGCGCCGGGCTGAGCTGTGTGCGTGGATGATGTTGGAAGGGGGAAAAACATTACATCAGTCTGATCCAGAAGTGTCGGAGGCGATTGATTTTTGCCGATACTATGCGGCTGAAATGGAGCGATTAGACAACGGCCACACCTACGACGTGGCCGGGGAAACGGATCGCTATCGCTATCAGCCCCGTGGGGTGGTCGTGGTGATTTCTCCCTGGAATTTTCCTTTGGCCATTCCAATGGGCATGACGGTTGCCGCCCTCGTGACTGGCAACTGTGCATTGCTAAAGCCAGCAGAAACTACTTCCGTAATCGCAGCCAAAATTGCAGAAATTTTGGTGGATGCAGGCATTCCAGAGGGTGTCTTTCAGTATGTGCCGGGACGAGGTTCAACAGTGGGTGCGCACTTGGTTCAGCATCCTGACACTCACATGATTGTGTTCACAGGATCGCAAGAAGTGGGCTGTCGCATCTATGCCGAGGCTGCCGTGCTCCAACCAGGGCAAAAACATATGAAGCGCGTGATTGCAGAGATGGGCGGCAAAAACGCAATCATTGTGGATGAAAGTGCTGATTTAGATCAGGCCGTGCAGGGTGTTGTGTATTCTGCCTTTGGCTACAGCGGACAAAAGTGCTCGGCATGTTCACGGGTGATTGTGATGGCTCCCATCTACGATGCGTTCGTGGAACGACTGGTCGATGCCACGCAATCTCTCCACATCGGCAATCCCGAAGATCCCAGCACGAAGGTTGGCCCTGTCATCGATGCGGCAGCTCAATCGCGCATCCAAAACTACATCGAGAAGGCGAAAGCACAATCGACGTTGGCGTTGTCAATGATGGCACCGGACACAGGATATTTTGTTGGGCCGACCATATTCACTCATGTGAAACCCGATCACGTGATTGCCCAAGAGGAAATCTTTGGCCCAGTACTGGCCGTGATGCAGGCGCAAGATTTTGACGAGGCATTGGCGATCGCCAATGGCACCGACTTCGCCCTCACCGGCGGATTATATTCTCGCACCCCATCTCACATCGATCGTGCGACTGAAGAATTTGAAGTCGGAAACCTGTACATCAACCGCAGCATCACCGGAGCAATTGTCGCGCGACAGCCCTTTGGCGGATTCAAACTGTCGGGAGTCGGGACAAAAGCAGGTGGGCCAGACTATTTACTGCAATTTTTGGAACCACGTCACATAAGCGAAAACGTCCAGCGCCAAGGATTTGCTCCCATTGAAGGCATGGACTAACGTGCGCATGGGGATGTGGTGGAATAGCCCTTGGAGGAGGAGGAAAAAAGGGCGATCGCCATTGCCAAGAAGAACCAGGGTTTGGGGCGCGCAACAGGCATCTCAAACCCTGACTCTGCGGTAAATTTTGCCCCGTCCTGTTGTCACGTGTAACAAGTATTAAGTTCTCAGGATAACTTAATACTTGATTCAGGTAATGCCTCTAGTCTTTAAGTGATGGCGATTTACGTCAACAACACCCAGGTATCCAAGAGGCTTTTCTGGATCTCTTGACGTCACCTGTTCGGTTACCCCTGGCTTCTCGATTGGATGCCTTCATTGCTCGCTAGTTGTTGCTATTCTCAGGATAAAACGTATGTCCTTGACTGATCAGAACTGGAAACCGCCTTCATCACAACGACGCACAGTGCTGCCGCTGCGTGGCATACTACAGCCTAGACCGATGAATCGGTTTATCAAAGGGTTTGCACTGATGATACTTGCATTTTTCTTGGTCACAGCTCCGGCGATCGCCCAAGAAGCCTCTGGTGGCGGTGGCTTTAGTCTTCAACAATTCATTCAAGATGTCTTGTTGAGAATTGAAGATCTTGGACCTTGGGGCCCCATCGCGCTCATTGTTGTGTATGTGGTTGCGACGGTTGCATTCATCTCCGGTGGGTTGCTGACGTTAGGTGCGGGAGCATTATTTGGTCTGGGTAAAGGCGCTATTTGTGCATTTATTGGCGCATCATTAGGCGCAACGGCTGCTTTTTTAGTGGGCCGATACCTCGCACGAGGATGGGTAGCGAAAAAGATTGAGGGCAACAAGACATTCAAGGCGATTGACCAAGCGGTTGGAGATGAGGGATTCAAAATCGTATCTCTTACCCGCCTTTCCCCCGTCTTCCCATTTGTGCTTTTGAACTATGCGTTTGGAATTACTAGTGTGTCTCTCCGAGATTACGCATTGGGATTCCTCGGGATGATTCCAGGTACATTTCTCTACACCTACATTGGAACAACGGCGGGTGACTTAGCCCAGGTCTTTGCAGGGGGCGATCGCGCGAAAAGTCCCGCAGAAATTGCGCTCCTCGTTGTCGGGTTGGTCGCGACGTTTGTGGTCACCGTCATCATCACTCGCATTGCTCGTAAAGCCTTAGATTCGAAATTGTCTGAACAGTCCGCTCAAGATGCACCCATTTCGTAAATCCTACGGTCACTCATCTTTATCCACTAGGAATAGTTTTATGGAAACTCGGCACATGTTGAGCAATGTCATCCAGTTGCCGAGTTTTGATTTGTTACTCTAGCTCTCCTCTAATCGTTTTTTGGGGTTTTCCCTCTATCTGTGCATAAGCCGCTTATTGATACAAACAATCGCAGCGGTTCTTTTGATATTTTTTGTCCCTTTCTTGTTCATTTACGTTTAACGCATCATTATGAATCTTCCATCGCTTCACTCTGTCGAGCTTTCACCCATGGACGAGTTTAACCAAAAACTCGTCAACAACGTTCACCCGCCAGACTGGAAAAATCCTCGTCCCAAGGACATGTATGACCTGGTGGTGATTGGTGCAGGAACGGCAGGGCTCGTTGCAGCCAAAGGAGCAGGCGGTCTAGATATCGGGTTGAATGTCGCACTCATTGAACGCAATCTAATGGGAGGCGACTGTTTGAATGTCGGGTGTGTGCCATCAAAGGCTGTGATTCGCTCATCTCGTGTTGCGGCAGATTTGCGACGCACAGCCCCCTTTGGAATTCATCCTCCGGCTCAAGTGGATGTCGACTTTGGTGCGGTCATGCGTCGGATGCGTCGAGTGAGAGCACAAATCAGTCCAGTCGACTCTCCCATGAGTGCGCAAAAGGCGGGGGTTGATGTTTTTTTAGGTGATGGTAGTTTCCTTGATGGCAACACCATTTCCGTCGATGGCAAGAAGCTTCGCTTCAAAAAAGCGGTCATTGCGACAGGAGCGCGAGCAGTTTCCCCTAACGTAGATGGCCTCAAGGAAGCTGGATTTTTAACCAATGAAACGGTCTTTAATCTCACAGAATGTCCGAAGCGCCTTGCGGTAATTGGCGGTGGTCCCATCGGTTGTGAGCTAGCTCAAGCATTTCGTCGATTAGGCAGCGAGGTGCTGTTGTTTGAACGCAGCAATCATGTACTTGTCCGCGAAGATGCCGATGCAGCAGAAATTGTTCAACAGGCGTTTATTCGCGAAGGCATTCAACTCATCCTCAACAGTTCTCTGAAGCGCGTCGAGAAAACATCAGAGGGCAAGCGACTCTATTTTGATCGCGATGGCAAGGAGGAATCTCTCGTCGTAGATGAAATTTTGGTTGGGGCTGGTCGTCAGCCCAATCTTGAGGGATTGAATTTAGATGCAGCGGGGGTCACCTATGATGCACGACAAGGGGTGATGGTGGATGACCATCTTCAGACAACAAACCCTCGGATCTTTGCTGCGGGCGATATCTGTATGAACTGGAAGTTCACCCATGCAGCGGATGCAGCCGCTCGCATTGTGCTAAAAAATGCGTTTTTCTCTCCATTTGGATTTGGAAAATATAAGCTCAGTGACTTGATTATGCCGTGGGCCACCTACACTGACCCGGAGATCGCCCACGTTGGCATGTATGAAGAGGATGCTCAAGCCAAGGGCATTGATATTAACACCATCAAAGTTCCTTTCCATGATGTGGATCGGGCGATCGCCGATGGAGAAGAGGAAGGGTTCGTCAAGATCCTCCATAAGCGAGGCTCTGATGAAATTTTGGGCGCGACGATTGTGGCTACCCACGCGGGAGACATGATTAGTGAAATCACCACCGCCATTGTGGGTGGATTAGGGTTGAGTAAGCTATCAACCGTCATTCACCCATATCCTACTCAAGCAGAAGCGATTAAGAAAGCCGCAGACGGATATCGCCGTACACTGTTGACCGCTCGGACAAAGATGTTCTTAGGAATTTTGACAAAATTCTCTTAACATCCATGGCTTGGCAAACTTCTCAACATTGCAACAAAGAATTGCAACAAAGAAATGAGGATTTGGGGCGCGCGTTGCACGCCCCAAATCCTGGTTCCTCTGTAAACTTTGCCAGGTCATGAAAATCACTGGTTCCAGTAAATGAGATTCTGAAATCCTTTCCTAGTCAGTGATGCAAGGATTATTTGAAAAATTACAGCCCTTATTCTACAAGGGTGCCTTTGTTATACAAGAGTTATGAAATCCCACCTAACGAAACCATTACCCTGGAACGGGATCGAGTATAAACATCTATGCTGACAACTACGATTCTCAAGGTAGATGGACTCGTAGCATTAAGCCGGAAAAATTCAACGGGATTGTGGGGCGCTCCGCCCCCCACAATCTTTGTTTAAAATACAAGCCGACGGATGAGGTTTAAACTAGTGGCTGATTTTGGGAATCGACATGTGTGCCTCTCAAAACGTGATCTGCTCCCGACAGCACATCTTTGAGAGCGCGTTTCTTCAATCGGGATTGTCAAATACACATCCTTGTTCTGTCTTTGGTGAGCTGTTCACCACGTGCATAAATGAATGGATGGATCACATCCTGGATTTTTTGAAAAAAGATCTTCTGAAATAGAATCTGATTGTGTTGCAAAAAACACAAGTATGCACAAGAGTAAATTCATTTGTTTAGCCTGAGGTAGATGTATCCCTGTTCGGCTAACTTATCCAAAAGTTAGCACCCTGATGTAGACTCTCTATCCGAGCGAGAAAAACCGATTTCCAAAATGGGTTCTGTTGAGTCACGTCCAGCAATGAGCGTATATCGTGACTTCAACACCAGGCAAACAACACTAGCCAAAGAATATCACTGGCAGAACTCTAGCGAACAATTTTTTATGAGGCTAGCAGACAACGATCTAGCAGATCATGAATAAAAATTAGATAGCGATGAGAAAAATTTCATCTGGAGAGCAGATCAGGTACGTCACCTCCTCACCTATTTAAACCTCGTTTAGGTTGAGAACTGTAATTTTCCCGCAGGGAAAACTACAGTTCTCAACTTGGTTTGGGTTTATGTTTTGACGTTAAACGTTGTTTGTAAGTACCTGGACGTCATTAAAACCAAAACCCCAAATCCTGTGTCGCCCGCTGCGCAGGCGGTACAGGATTTGGAAGGTTACGGTTACTTATGGCTAGCTACTGATAACCAGGTGTTGGTTGACAAGGTAACCGAGATGATGACTTTAAAACGTACTCTTACATACATCTTTAACGATTCTTCGGTGATTTTTCTCATCGAGAATCCTTAGATATGACTAAACTGTGACCACAAGATTTGTCCGGACAATCATGATCAGAGGTTGTTCTTTGTAGAGAGTTCGTACGCAGTAGCGCAGATGATCTCGTTCGATCACTGCCATACGACACGGGTGTGTTCTGCTTCTCGAATTCTGATGCTTAAGGATCAACCGCTATGCGTGTTTCACTTGTGACACTTTGTAGTCTTACGGCCTGTGCCATCCAAGACTACTCTACTCCTCTCCAGGCTCAAGCATTACCTGAACCAGAAGCTCCCGGCGTTGAAACCGCGACTCTTCCGACATCAGATGTTTTGCCTGCTGAAACACCCTCACTCTCTCTTCCTGAACACTCAGAGCAGCCTCTGTTTTCTCTATCTCCTGACCTCATGGCTCAGGTTCCAGAAAGTTTCGACACAGATAGCCTTGAAAGAGATCCGATCGAATCAGATGTCATTGAATCAGATGTCATTGAAATAGATGTTAGTGACCCCATTACAGCATCTGCATCCTTCTGTCATCACGAGCATCGGTCAGTGACTGCATTGGGGCATACGCTATCGACATCTGTTGCCTCAGAACTAGCATCTAATATTGAGACAACTATTGAGACAACGGAAAATAATGCTGACCCTCATCGATTATTAGACGGATGTGTTCCTGATGGCATCAACACTGAAGAGTCTGTAACGGCGATCGCCCAGAACGTCTCCCCACCTCAGTTATTCGCCCAGAACGTTTCCCCACCTCAGTCATTTGTAGAGTCATCCACTGTAGAGTCATCCACTGTAGAGTCATCAACAACTTTGATGGCATCTGAGGGTGCCATCGGTGACATCATTCACGATGCGGCGGAGAGGACGACCAATCAACTCCGTACAGGAACATTAGACCAGTCCCCGTTGGAGCGGCCACCCACACGGCTGTTCAACTTGGAAACCGCAAATCAGTTGCCAGCAGGATCGGTGCAGCTGTCTGCGGGATTTCACTCAACACTGACCGACAATACCCCAGGAACCGGAAACCAAGTCTACTACGGGGATGTTACATGGGGCATTCGAGATGATTTGCAGCTTTCGTTCATAGGACAAGCCTTTGATGATCCTCCCCAAGAAGCAATCGACGGTAGCTTAGCAAATATTACGCTGCTTTCTTTTGCATCTAGCGTCAAATATCGCCTCATCAATGAAGAACGATTCTCGCTGGGGGTACTCGGGTCTGTAGAGCTGTTGTCTCTGTCATCTCCCTTATTCGACACCGATGATAGCGAAGAAGAGGTCATCGGGGCACTGCAAGTTCCTCTCACCTATGCCGTTTCTCCTGAACTCCAGTTCCACCTCACGCCAGGCGTTAGCTTCTTTCCTGGAGAATTCAGTGACAGCGACTTTTATGGCACAACTTTTACGCTTGGAGCTGGGGTTAGCTGGCAGCCATCAGAACGTTGGTTGTTGTATAGCACCCTCAATATACCGATTGGCCCCGGAGGAAACGCGATCGACTCTGATGATGCAAACATCGAACGGCGGCTTGTTTGGAGCGTTGGAACCCGCTACAACGTCACTCCGAAGGTAGGGGTTGACCTCTATGCAACCAACGGATTTGGAGTCACACCCGCCACCAGTATTTTGTCCTTTATTCCCGACGGCGACGATGCCATTCTAGGAATACGGCTCAATTACGCTCCAGATGGGCGCTCAACCTATCGGTCGAGCTTTCGTCAAACTCCTTTCGTGCCATTGTCCGATCGCGATCGCCAGTTGCTAGTAGATGGGTTCACTGTCACCACTGCCAATACGGTTCAACCCGGCAGCGTTGCCCTATCCACAGGATTTGGCTCCAATGGAAATTACAGCGTGAGTTTGGCTTACAGCCCCGATCAGGATTTTCAGATTGAGGGCATGTTGGAAGAGTTTGGCTCAGAAGATGAGGTCAGTGACGAAGACTCCGCAGGGGATGACTTGAAATATTTGCTGGGGGCACGTATTCGCTTGCTCGATCAAGTCCAGGGCGATCCGTTCTCGCTAGCCGCACGGGTGCTAGGCGGGCGAGATACAGACAGTGATGGACAAACTGGAATCTTGTTTTTTGATGTGCCACTCACCTATCAAGTTAACTCACGGGCAGCATTGTTTTTGAATCCAAAAGTGGCGGCATTTTCTAGTGAATTTCGAGTTGGAATTGGTCTTGGCGTGAACTACGAAGTGATTCGGGGGCTTCAACTGATCGGTGAAGTGACGCCAGTCATTGATGGAGAGAACGGAGAACCAACGGTATGGGCAGCAGGCGCTCGTTATCAGATTCCTCGCACATCCGTAAACCTCGATCTATATGCGACCAATGCCATCGGGCGAAATGGATTGGGGACTCTGGCGGCGGAACCGGGAGCAAGATTTGGGTTTAATGTGAATTGGATTCTTGGCGATCGCTAGACACTGGTTTGAGTGTTGGACGAATAACTCGATACGGCTTCAGCTTGGCAACATACTTGCATCAACTCATGGCGTAGTCGTTATCAGCATCTTGCGCTAAGGTGCTAGAAGCCTCCAGCCATAACCTTTTTTCGGCTAGTCAGTTTATTTGGTGACACGACTTGGCAACGTTTACAGAAGAAATAAGGGTTTGGGGCGCGCAACGTGCGTCCCAAACCCTTATTTCTTCGTTGTAATTTTGAGAAGTTGGCCAAGTCATATGGTGACATGCTCTAGACAGTAGCGTGCGGACTCAGACAAAACGTTTTCAATCAAGATGAGTGCATACAAATACGGTTTGTATTGTAAAACAGAATTCTGGAGCGCGGAGCGCCCCAGAATCCCGTTAAATTCTTTTCCGCTGAAGTTATAAGCCCAGATAACCTGCTGTAGTTGTGGGACGTGATAGAAATGATGCGACTTTCACGTATTGCTGTTTTCAGTGTGATCGTATGTGCGGTTGTTGGCTTGCTGGTCATGGGGGGCAGCCGATTTCCATTGCCCGAGAAATGGTCTGGCCAACCCCCATGGTCTGAGCCAGCGACGTCTGCACAGCCATTGCTGGCTCAATTATCAAGTAATCCTGTGGATGGCGATCGCCTGCTACGGGATGTTGAAATGCTTGCGACTGTTCGCCATAGCGAGGATGAGCGACAGCACGCTCGGCAATACATCTTGACTCAACTTCAGTTAGCGGGATGGCATCCCGAAGAGCAAATCTTTGAGGCTTCTTTGGCTGGCTCTCGTGTCACTGGGGTGAACATCATCGCGATTCAACCGGGTCGTTCTTCTGATGCAGGCACGATTGTGCTGGGAGCGCATTACGATAGCGTGATAGGGTCTCCTGGTGCAGATGATAATGCCAGTGCTGTTGCTGTTGTTTTAGAGTTAGCTCGATCGCTGAGTGATGTTCCAACACATCACCCATTGGCGATCGCCCTGTTTGATCTAGAAGAACTTGGATTCCTCGGCAGCACAGCCTTTGTTCAAGACATGGGGCGATCGCTCACCATTGAAGGTGCTGTCATTTTAGAAATGGTTGGCTATGCATGCCATACGACTGGTTGCCAAACCTATCCATCTGTTTTACCCATCGATCCTCCGTCAGACACAGGAGATTTTTTGGCCGTGGTGGGCGACTTAGGACATCCGTTTCTAGTCGACGCCTTCAAAGGGAATGCCTCTGAGACAAATGCTGTGGAAGAGCCACAACTTCCTTCTGTGGTGACGCTACAAGTTCCAACCTTTGGGCAAATGACACCTGATCTATTTCGGAGTGATCATGTCCCCTTTTGGCGTCATGGAATCGGGGCGGTGATGGTTACAGATACTGCAAATTTTAGAAACCCGCACTATCATCAACCCAGCGATCGCCCTGAGACGTTGGACATGGAATTTCTCAAAGGCTCAGCCATGGCAACCCTACAGGCGATCGCCCGTCTACTACAAAACTAAATCTAAGACACGACTTGGCAACGTTTACAGATGAACAAGGGTTTGGGGCGCACAACGCGCGCCCCAAACCCTTGTTTTTTCGTTGCAATGTTGAGAAGTTTGCCAAGTCCTGGTTAGACATGAAAATTAAAAACTCCGCAATATTTTTTGAGAGGTGGTGGCCGTGCCAGCACCTCTCAAAATAATTTCCGATTCTATTTCATTGCCTTAGAGACCACTACTGACCACCAATGCGAGACATTGAATGGGGCGATACTGTTGACGTCGAAGCAGAGAGATTGAGTGCCCCTGAATGGAGGGCCTTTTGCTGATTCTGCATTTCGAGCATGTCAACATTGAGCCGATATCCAACATTTCGAACTGTTTGAATTAGGCTTGGCTGACGGGGGTCAATTTCAATTTTTTTGCGAAGGGACAACACATGCGTGTCTACCGTTCGGTGATTGTCGATGGCATCAGGCCATGCTCGACTGAGCAGTTCTGAGCGACTGAGGGGAATCCCTGATGCCTGAGCAAGAACATAAATCAAGCTGAACTCCTGAGGAGTCAAATCAACAAAGGTTTCCTTAATACATACTCGCCGATGAACCAAGTCAATGCGGAGATCCCCATAGTCAAGTGACGCTGGAGCTACTGATGAACGGGAACGGCGAGATAACGCTTCAATTCTGGCTAAAAACTCTTGCATGCCAAAGGGCTTTGTCAAGTAATCGTCGGCACCTGACTTTAGTCCCTCAACAATGTCGGATTCAGTGTTGCGTGCAGAAAGAATAATAACGAGAGATTGTTGCTGTGTTTGAATCCATCGACAGAATTCAATCCCATCTCCATCTGGTAAATCAGAATCCAACACGATAATAGTCGGTTGTCGACTTCGGAATGCATCTCTGGCTTGGCGAAGATCGGCAGACTGATGAACAGAATAGCCAGCCTGCTGCATGTGCCACCCTAAGAGAGAGCGAAGATGAGGATTGCCCTCGACAATTTCAACAGAAACTGAAGTTACCACCGTTTCATGTCCACAACGTAAGTTCAATCAGGGTAACAAAGCAATTGTCAAGGTTTTGTAACTACTGTTACGCCTATTGCAATGCTCTAGAAATGAGGATTATTGTGGGCTTCATCAGACTGAACAATCTGCACTGCATTGCTCAGTCCGAAAAAATACATCTGACTGTAGCAAATTGTAAACAAAGATAACCGAGTATAAGCATCTATAAATGTCAAAATATACATATGGGTCCCTAGTACAGGGATCGCGATGGCGATTTTACATCTGTTAAATAGAAGGTACTGTCAGCACCCATGCTTCTAGATACTCAAACGATCCGTCACTATCAGCGAATCACTGATGCCCTGACTGCGATGTGGCATCGAGGCTATCGCTTTGACGAACAGCGCCAATATATTGATGGCTATTTGGCGGCTTTACGCAATACCAATGCATTGGAAGCCTATCTGATTCATCGACTTGAAGAAGAAGTGATGCGATATATTTACGACCCATCGAATTTTGAAATGGTTCAACCCGAACCCGATTATCGTTAACCTCATCATTGCTTGGAGTCTCTAGTTTTGATTGAATCGTAGGAACTCTAGGCGATTGAGGCTGAGATTAAGAACCGGGCACAATTACTTGTTTGCGAACAGCAACAAAAGAGAATCGGGAGAACATCGCCTTG
>JBCCWF010000056.1:0-20009 GCA_039194035.1 Cyanobacteria bacterium P01_E01_bin.6
AATAGAACCAGAAAACTATTACGACTTGGCAAGCTTCTCAAAATTGAAACAGAGCCATGAAGTTTTGGGGGGCGCGCGTTGCGCACCCCAAAACCTCATGGCTCTGTTTCAATTTTGCCAAGTCGTAACAATATTTTAGTGATGATGGTGATATGGATACCATCATCACCACCACTAAAATATCTCGGAGTCTTTGAATTTTCATTCCTTAGAGTGAAACCCTAGTGGACAAGGATAAATCGTCTATGCGTCCATAGTGCGGACAATCGGTTGATTATCTTGAATGTCACCAATGAGGACAATGTCAGCAACCCCAATAAATAACCCATTCTCCAGAACACCGGGAATGTTATTGATAATTTTTTCTAGATCCGCTGGATTGGCGATCGCCCCAAACGTTACATCGAGAATCATGTTGCCCTGATCGGTAATAACTGGGCCATCTTTTTTGACCCCCATCCGTAGCTCAGGAGTGCCACTCAGTGCTTCAAGTGCTGCCATCACGGGAGTAACGGCCATCGGCAACACTTCAACAGGCAGCGGGAAGGTTGACCCTAATGCATCGACCATCTTTGAGTTGTCGACCACAACAATGAACTCTTTTGCCAGAGCGTCAACAATTTTTTCGCGGGTGTGGGCTGCCCCGCCCCCTTTAATCAAATTCTTCTGCGGATCCACTTCATCTGCTCCGTCAATCGCAATATCAATGCCGCTAATTTCATCCAGAGTCGTCAGCGGGATCCCATACTTCTTGGCGAGCACTGATGCTTGAAATGATGTGGGGACTCCTTTGATATCGCTGAGGTCGCCCGATGAGAGGCGATCGCCCAAAAACTGAATCGCATAGGCTGTTGTCGACCCCGTCCCCAGGCCGACAATAGAACCAGATTGAACACGCTCAGCAGCAGCTTTCCCGACTTGCTGCTTCATTAACTTGACGGGATCTTGTCCTGCGGTCATAGGGGTATCACTCCTCTGCAATATTCATCGTGCGGCATGGGGCAGTGCGTTGAAAGGTTCTATTTTCGGGTAAGTGGGCTATCAATCGCTCACTCCCAAATTTATGCTTTGTTGACCACCTAACCCGGTTTATAGAATGACGTAAAGTGGCTCCTATGGCTAGGGTATTCTGAAGATCGGAGCTGAACTATCCTCATTACAATTGCGATCGCTGCCTGCATGTCGTTTACCTGCATTGATTTCTTCCCTGTTTCTGATTCCGACTCAGATGATTGTATGTCTTCCATTGAGGAGTGCGATCGCCAGCTAAGCCAGCCAGATCTCACCCACGATGCCAAAACGACTGTACTCTGTCTTAAAGCCCAGCACTGGATGATGCAAGGACAGATGCTGCGTGCGCTGTCATGCTGCAATGACGCACTCAACCATGAGCCACACTCGATTCGAGCGATCGCCTGTCGAGGACTCGTGAATGAACATTTGGGCTATTCCGACGTTGCTCTCTTGGATTATGACCGGGCATTGTCTGGACTGACCCTCCAGCCACAACATGAAACCTCATCGAATGCAGCCTTATCAGGTCGTGTAGAATCTCTAGACCTTTCACCAGAAAACGATATTGAACCTCAGCAAGCCTGTTGGCTTTGGGTACGGAAAGGCCATGTGCAGCGGGCGAGCAAGCACTACAGCGAGGCTCTCCAGAGTTATAACAACGCGCTCATGCTCCAGCCAACGTCAGTGGATGCACTCAGTGGACGAGGAACCGTTCTGGCTCTCTCGGGGCGACGCCGCCATGGGCTGACGGATTGTCAACGAGCCGTTCAGTTAGATCCCAGCTCGGTTACAGCGCTCAATAGTTTGGGAATTGTGTTGATGCTTGTCGGGAAGTTCAAAGAAGCGCTGCAACAGTTTGATCAGGCCCTCGACCTCCAGCCTACGTTTAAGAAAGCCTGGAATAATCGGGCGATCGCCCTCTCTCGATTAGGACGCGACGCAGATGTTCTAGAGAGCCTAGACCATGCACTTAGCCCTGAATCAGACACCCATGAGTCATGGTATCCACCCGCCTGGGCATTGAAAGGAGTTACTCACATGAAGCTGGGAGACTTTGCAAATGCCATTGACAGTTGTGAACAATCGCAGCGCATTGACCCCACCCTATACAACGCCGCATTATGCAAGTTGATGAGCTTGATTGCATCGGGTCGCATCATCAACCGATTCTCCAAACCAGAAAGTCGTCAACAACTTGGCCACGACCTGCGTCTTGTGTTCAACGCCCTAAAATTTCGCTTGCTGGCGCTGGTGATGATCCTTGGCTTGCTGGTGCTGAGCAACCACACGATACTTGCAGGACTCCAGTCAATTCTTCCAACTCTCTTATCTGTGGGGATCATCGGCCTCATTGCTGCCGATTTATGGGCCAATAAATCAAAACTAGGCTTCGTTTGGCGCATATATGCCTGTTCAGGCATTCTCACCTATGTCCGAGCCATTGGAATTTTGGTTGTCACACTCACGACATTTGCGATCGCCGAACAAATCGTTCCTCCATTTATGCTCTGGGGATGGGCCAGTTCAGTGTTTGGGCAAGCTGGAAATCTTATCTTTCAGCCCTTTAATCTCCTCAACTTCCAGGGTATTCCCGATCGTTACCATGCCATTCTCAACACAACGGATGTCCTCCTCGGCATGATTCACCCCATGAGATATTCAGCATCTCATCTCAGTTCGGTTATCGGCATCGGCACACCCGCCCATGCGACAGTTCAATTCAGCTTTTCCCTTGTTTTTATCATCTGCTTTTGGCTGATGCTGATAGTGGGAATTCCATTTTGGGCGAGACTGGAAGAACGCATTTTCCGCCAAGGGGCAAATTCATGGCGACAAATTTGCATTCGCTCCGTTCAATTTGGCCTTGTCCATTTACTTGTCGGCATTCCTATTCTGGCTGGATTTGTCTTGATCGTTCCTGGATTTCTCTTTGCGTGTCGCTATAAGTACGTCTATTCGGCTTATCTGAAACGTCACCGAAATCCTCTCAAGGCTCAAGAAGCAGGTATGCTCGCGAGCACGGCTGATCATGCTGTATATAACGCAATCCTGGTCACCATCTTTGTGGTCACGCTGGCGATTAGCAACGTAATCGCATGATCTGTAGCGTAAGCCCGACACTCCCTGCTTAAAACACCAAACTATAGCGCTCCGCGCTTTCCACAAAATGTATGTCCTAACCTACGTGTGGACTGCTATACCAGCCAAGTTTACAAAGAAATGAGCAATTGGAGCCATCTGCAGTAAAGGAGGAGCACGATGTGCTCCTCCTTTACCAATACGTTGATGAGATTCAGACTGTTTGAATCTAAAGATGAAAGTTAGCGAAACATGCTGCTCACCGAACTATCTTCGTGAATGCGCCAGATTGTCTCACCCACCAGATTGGCAACTGAAAGCACTGTCAGTTGAGGAAATTGCTTCTCAGCGGGAATAGGGATTGTATTCGTAACAATCACTTCTTCAAAGATACCGCTGGATAACCGCTCAACCGCTGGTGGAGAAAAGACCGAGTGGGTTGCACAGGCATAAACCTCCCGTGCCCCCTCATTCCTCAAGAGCTTGGCTCCTTCACAAATGGTTCCGGCTGTGTCAATCATGTCATCAACAAGAATGGCTGTCTTGTTGCGAACGTCACCAACAACGTTCATGACTTCTGCCACATTATGGGCTTGCCGACGCTTATCAATAATGGCTAAAGGTGCATCATCCAGCTTCTTGGCAAATGCCCGAGCGCGGGCAACCCCACCAACATCTGGAGAAACAACAACAATATCGTCTAGATTCTTGCTCTCGAGATATTGCAATAGCACAGGCATCCCGTAGACATGATCACAAGGAATATCAAAATATCCTTGGATTTGAGACGAATGCAAGTCCATTGCCAACACCCGATTTGCACCCGCCTGGGTCACCAAGTTAGCCACTAACTTAGCCGTGATCGACTCACGTCCAGCTGTTTTTCGATCGGCCCTAGCGTAACCATAGTATGGAACCACCGCCGTAATTTGACGAGCGGATGCTCGCCGGCAGGCATCCACCATGATAAGGAGTTCCATCAAGTGATCGTTCACTGGATGGCAGGTCGGTTGAATGAGATACACATCACATCCACGAATAGATTCTTGGATTTGGACGTATAATTCTCCATCAGCAAATTGCTTCCGCACCATTGGGCCAAGATCCATACCCAAGTAGCGAGCAACTTCTTTCGCTAAAACTCGATTGGCTGAGCCCGAGAAAAGCCTCAAGCGGCTGTTGTCAGAAACCTGTGACAACGGAGACGCTAGTGTCAGAGCGGCAGTTTGTATCACGACAGACCCTCAAGGATAGTCACCGAAATATTAACATCACATCTCATCTTCGAAGGTCGTGATTATGCGTAATTAAAAATTGAGAATTCTTATATACAGGAGTTTATCTCTGATTATGTTCCTTATGAATTCTTTAAGTTTGCGGATAGCACGACTTGCCTAAAAGGGACTAAGCTGTCGTCGCCCTCGAACTTGTGATGGGTCGACATCAATAACTGCATCGGCGAGATCCAGAGTGCGGACGCCATCACTAAAAACATGAACTTGATGAACGATATCGTTGGTTGAGTCAAACGCCGTTAACCATCCGCTTTTGGGGTGATACACACCTGTGTCGATGCCGAGCCAGCCTTGTCCACGGGCTAATTGCCCAGGAGCCACGTGCGGCAATGTGAATGTAATGGTGTGACCGGTAATAATCAGCTTGTTTTGGAAGTAGGGTTTTTTGGAGCTGTGAAACGCTTCCCGAATCCAACAAAACTCGTGGGTGGTCTGGTTTTCAATTGCCAGGTCAGGATGGAGGCCAGCATGAACTAACCACACATGCCCTAAATCGAGGTGGGTTGGAAATGTGTGGATCCATTCAAGCTTTTCCAGCAATCGTTCCGGTTTGTCGTAGCTAGAAACCGTTGATTGCCCTCCACTGTAAAGCCAGGTTTGAAGAGCCTGGGTTGATACTTTGCCACCGGGAAATGCTTCAAGTAGCATCTGCTCGTGATTCCCCAAGAGGCTAACGTATCCACTCCGTTGAATAAAGTCGAGCACTTGAGCACTTTTCAAGCCTCGATCAATGAGGTCACCCAAAAAGTAGATCTCATCATCAGAGTTTGGGGCGATCGCCTCCATCAGACGCATCAGGCCATCATAGTGGCCATGAACATCTCCAATTACAATCTGTCGGACTTGACTCACGCTACTGTCCCTATGGGTTGAATGTTGCTCCTGTCTGCTAGGATACGCCCCAGTACCTTAGATTATGCCCAGCTAGACCCTAATTCTCCGTCATAGATGCTGTTCAGCTCTAAAACTTTAAAGTCATATAAATTCACGATTAAAGTGTATCGCTTCCACCCCAAGAATCGAAGGCGTTGACTAGGTTGTCACCGTATCATCACATCCTTTTTATTCTTTTCTTGCATTCAATAAAAGGCGATCGCCGGAACCACCACTCGAACTCGTGAAGACTATTATGAACCACGGTTTTTACCATGCACCAAGCAACATAAGATTAATGCAGGATTAGATCTGTGGACACTGTTCTCCGGAATCAATACATTCTGATAGGTAACTCGCTATGAACTGGACTGACAATCATGCTGATTTTTCGATGCATCACGGTGATGCCATCACACCCTCAACCCATCAGCAATACGATTTAGTAGCGTTAGCGTCCATATCCTTGCGTCGAACATCAGCATTATTGAAAACGGATGTGGATCAAGGACGACTGGGCGCAAGTGCCTCGCAGAATCAACAGCGAGATAAAGGAACGGGACGCGCCGATCGAGACACGATTAGAGGGAATACAAGGTACAAAGCGTTGGGTGGCGATGACGTCATTACGGTCAAAAAATCTGATAATACCGTTTTAGGAGGACGCGGCAATGATGTCCTCAATGCTCGGAAAGGCAGGGGAAACAACCTCCTCAATGGTGGTAAAGGGGACGACATCCTTATTGGTGGTGGTCGAGACGATGTCCTCGTCGGCGGTGGCGGAGCCGATGCATTTGTCATTGCCCAACGAAAGTTGAAAAAGGGAACTGTTTTTATTCAAGACTTTAAGATCGGTGAAGATAGCCTCATCTTCCAAAACGTGAGGAAGGCCGATGCGCTTAATGATTTGACCCTTAAGAGACAAGGCAAAACCACGGTCGTCATGGTGGGTCGACAAGAGGTTGCCATCATTCAAGGTGCCAAAGGTAAGAGAGTAAAACCAAATCAGCTCAAAAATAATGATGCATTTGGATTCGGTTCACTTCCGGATATCACCATCTCAAATGCTACGATTCCCGAAGGGACAGGCGGTACAAACAACACAACCTTTACCGTCACGCTATCGAAAGCATCCACAGACGAGATTTCCGTAGACTATGCGATCGCCCCTAGAACAGCAACGGCTGGAGCCGATTACACGCCTGTCAACGGTACGGTGACCTTTGCTCCTGGAACGACCAGCCAGACCATTAGCGTGCCCATCGTGGGTGATGCAATCGAGGAAAGCGCCGAAACGTTTGTCGTGAATTTGGATAATCCCAAGAAAGGGGCGATCGCCACTTCCAGCGCCATAGGAACCATCATTGATGATGATGGTGAGCCAACGTTGTCGATCAGCGACGTATTTATCATCGAGGGCAACACCAACAGCACAGCATCGTTCACAGTTACCTTAAACCCACCTAGCCCAAACGCTGTCACCGTCAACTACAGCACCGCTAACGGCACTGCAACGGCGGGAAGCGACTACACACCAGTGAATGGGACGCTCACGTTTAACCCAAATACGACCACTCAAACCATCACCGTTCCTATTTTTGGAGGCGATGTCGTCGAAGCGGATGAAACCTTTTTCGTGAACTTAACCAATCCTGTCGGTGCCCCGGTGAGTATTACCCAGGCTGTCGGCACGATCTTGAATGATGATGTGACACCTCCGCCGAAAAATCAGCGACGCGGAAAGAAGATTGAAAAGCCCTCTGCTCAGCCCGACTTTGATTTTGAGATATTTGATGTCGAAGTGGATGGCACCGTTATTCTGGATGAGGATGAACGACCATCGGTTGGCGTCTTCACAGATGCAATCGAATCATTTCGCTTCAATACACAGGGAACGCTCTCCAATGATCCTCCCATTTGGTCTGATTTGACTTTTGATTTAGGGAACCTAACCGCCACGAGAACTGGAGACACGATCACGTATCTGTTCTCATCTAATGCCGTCAAAGCATTCTTGCAAGAAGAAGATCAAAGCTTTAACTTCCAAGTGATTGAAGATAGAACGTTTAATGGGGATGCACTTGTCTTAACGGTGGATCTAACATCCGGCAGCAGTCGTCCAGTTCCAGTTGATTTTGATGCAGAACGCGCCGTAAATGACTTGGAATATATCATTGAGAATGCTGCATTCCAATACTCGATCGCTGGTACAGCCTACGGTGGGACATCCGTTGACGATATTTCATTTTTCCCGAACCTATGCCCACCTGGAGATCCTAATGTTACCTGTGATCCGTTAGATGAGACTGTTACATAGTGCTAGCGTATGGTACATTCACCCATCTGTTGCAACTTGTGAGTTCATATTGTGTGTTGGCATTGACCAACTACGATGTTCGTATCACAGGTCCAGCCCATTAACCATTAATCAGTGTTCTCAACGTTTCAAGAGTCTCGTAATCTAGGGCGATCGCCATGCCATCCCCTCCGTATCAATCAGTATCATGGCTTATCGCCCTCAGTCTTTTTGGAACGGGGCTTATTCCCATGTCCAATGCCCGGGGACAGATTGCCGCTGACGACACCCTACGAGTTCCTTCTGTTGTGACAAACAGTGGTTCCGGCTCGGTGATTACAGGAGGAACCCGGTCAGGCAACCACCTATTTCATAGCTTCAGTGAGTTCTCGGTACCCACCAATGGCAGCGCTTTTTTTCTGAACGACGTAGACGTCGATGTCATCTTTAGCCGGGTTACAGGCAATACAATTTCTGAGATTGACGGATTTTTGGGAAGTCGAGGCACAGCTGACCTCTTTTTCATCAATCCGAGGGGCATCATTTTTGGTGAAAATGCTTCTCTCAATATTGGAGGATCATTTATTGCTAGCAGTGCGTCGTCAATTGACTTTGCAGATGGCGTTGAGTTTCGTGCAGACAATCCCCAAGCCAATTCTCTGTTAACCGTCAGTACACCCATTGGGCTTCAGTTTGGCGCTGACCCAGGTGAAATCCAGAATAGGGGAGCAGGGTTTGACGTTCCACAAGGTGAAACCCTAGCACTGATTGCAAATGGACTGACGTTTACGGGAGGTACTATTGCCGCTGAAGATGGCCGCATCGAACTCGGTAGTGTGGCCGCCAATCAAGTGATTCGCCTCAATGCTCTAGACCCAGGCTGGGAATTTAGCTACACAGACGTCAATTCGTTTGACGATATTCGCCTTGCAGCAGCAGCAACGGTCGACGCTGGAGGAGCAGCCGGAGGCACGATCCAAGTCTATGGTCGGAACTTGACCTTGCAGGATGGCAGTCAAATCGTGACAGTTGGCAGCGCAGATACAGACATTGGTACGATAGAAATTTTTATCACGGACATTGTCGATATATCGGGTGTGGCCCAAGGAAATCAGCCCAGCGGCATCTTTGTGGAAGTGCAGGAGCAGGCATCAGGAGCAAACAGTCGCTTATTGATTGATACATCTGAACTTCGCCTTCGGAATCAAGGAACGATTTCAACCAATACACAAGGAGCCAGACAGGGTGCGGATCTAGACATACGTGCCTCAGAGAGAATCACCATTCAAGGCAATCCATCACTGTCAGCAGGGAGCACCGGGCTATTTGCGCAAACTGAGCAGAGAGGGAATGGCGGCACCATTATGCTGAGCACGCCACAACTCCTCTTAGAGGATGGAGCAAGGATCTCAACGACAACCTTTGATTCTGGGAATGCGGGTTCTATTGCCATTGATGCCGAGCGGATTGTTCTACAAGGGACAGGTGTCCAAGCCAATGGTCGATCGATTGTGAGTGCGATCGCCGCTACCACTGAAAATAGTGTCCGAGGAAACGGCGGCAATATTACGATTGTTACCGATGCAATGACTCTTCGTGATGGCGCACAAATCATCACGAGTACTCGGGGTGAAGGCCGTGGGGGAACGCTTCGCGTGACGGCGGCGGAATCCATCACACTAAACGGAGCGGCTCCAGATGCCACAGATACCATTCGACGAAGCGGGTTATTTGTCGCCTCAGAACGCCAGGGAACAGGGGATGTTGGCAATTTGGTGTTGCGATCGCCCCTATTACGGGTAGTTGATCGGGCTGAGATTTCCGCCAATACGTTTCGGGGAGGAGAAGCCGGTCGCATTCAAATTGATGTGGACACCCTCATTGCTGAGAATGGAGGCCAAATCCGTGCAAATTCCTTCAGAAATGGAGAAGGTGGCGAAATCTCTATCACAGCATCTGACCGCATTCTGTTGACAGGAACAGGCACCATTCGCAACCGGATCATTGCTAGTGGCATTGCGTCTCGTGTGCCGAGAAGACAAGCAAGCGCTGATGCAGGAGCCATAAATATTAGAGGCGATCGCATTGATGTGACAGATGGTGCAGAAATTGCGGTGAACAGCGTCGGTTCTGGGGAAGCAGGAGACTTGAGTATCGACGCAAATCAATTGCGATTGAACCAAGGCACCCTATCTGCCTCAACCCAGTCTGGAGGTGGAGCACTCATCAATCTCAGCATTACCGATATTCTCATCCTGGGTCAAGAGAGTAATATCACGGCAAGGGCATTTGATCAGGGCAACGGCGGCAACATTACCATCGACACCCCAGTTGGCTTCATTGCGGCTCTTCCCGATCAAGACAGCAATATCATTGCACAGGCTAGTGCTGGGCGAGGCGGAGATATTAACATTACAGCCCAAAGTATTTTTAACCTCCAAGAACGTCCCGAAGTCCCAGTCACGAATGACATTGATGCGAGTTCAGAGTTTGGCTTAGATGGCTCCGTTACCATTACCCGTTTTGAAACCGATCCGAGTCGAGGGGCGATCGCCCTGCCTACAGGACTTGTCGATGTATCGCGCTTAATTGCTCAAAATTGTGGCGCAAGTGGAGCCATTGCACAGCAGCGAGGTGAATTTGTCGTCACGGGGCAAGGTGGACTCAGTCCTGCGCCCGGAGATGTGTTGAGTCAAGCGATTTGGGATGATTGGCGATGGGATGGAGCACCATCAACAGAGACACAAGACTCAGCAACCCGTCTTCAACACCCCGACAGACGAATGAGTTCACCAATACCCCCCCCCCCTCAGTATGAAGAAATGGTCGAAGCCCAGGGCTGGTGGCATGATGCAGACGGAAACATTCATCTCCTTGCCAATGCTCCCACTCAACAGCCGTCAGAATATTCGCAGTGGCTATCCAACCCTCAATGCCAGCGTACTTAAAATAGCCGGAATGGAGCAATCCTCACGCTGTCAATAAACGGTATCCTGAGAAACCTGAATGAATCTCAGGGTACGAGGAATTACGTTTTGAGCCAGCCATCACCGTCCCAACCGACGCCATCATCCAACTCTATTGGGTTTCTTTTTGCCGTCCTTGCCTATGGTTCTTGGGGCCTCTTACCGATTTACTGGAAACTCTTTGGTACCATACCGGCTGTTGAAGTGTTGAGCCATCGGATGATTTGGTCGATGGTCTTTTTGCTTGGGGTTCTTTTCTTGCAAAAGCGTCTGCCTGAATTGGCAGCGGTCTGGGCATCGAAAAAAACGCTGAGATTTCTCATTGCCAGTGCTTGCCTCCTCGCCATGAACTGGGGACTGTATATCTATGGCGTGAATACCGATCGGGTCGTTGAAACCAGCTTGGGCTACTACATTAATCCGCTGCTAACGGTCATGCTGGGCATGATTTTTTTGAAAGAACGCCTCAACCGAACGCAGTGGTTTGCGGTCGGTCTCGCAGCACTCGGTGTCATTAATTTCATTGTGGATTTTGGTCAGGTTCCTTGGATTGCCCTGGGATTAGCCTTCACCTTCGGACTATATGGGTTGTTGCGTAAAATTGTGGCGATCGCCCCTATGGTTGGCCTTGCCGTCGAAACCATCGTCCTTGCTCCATTGATGCTTGTGTTCGTCACCTATTGGCAACTCACAGGATACGGACACTTGACGACGAGCTCATACACCCTCTTGATTTTTATCGGGGCTGGCGTTGTCACATCGATGCCATTGCTCTGGTTTAACAATGCAGCAAAGCGGCTACGACTCTCAACCATGGGCTTTTTTCAATATATTGCGCCTAGTTTGCAGCTGATTCTAGGCGTATTTCTCTATGCCGAACCCTTCACCCGCACCCACGCCGTGACCTTTGCCTGTATCTGGACCGCTCTGGCCATCTACTCAGCAAATTCCTTCGCGATGACTCGCCAGGCATCTAGTGCTGCGAGCGATTGAACAAACCGACACCATTCAACCAAGAACTCACAAAAGATCCCGTGCTAAAGAAGGGGGCACCATTAACTGTAAAACCCATAAAACCCTGCGGTCTAAACTGCGCACCAAATACAGGCGAGTAAGCGCCAGGTAACGTCAGGCAGATTTAGGAGTCTCACTGGTTGAACGCTTTGCAGTAGTTCTATTCGTGCCTTTCTTGGTAGCGTCAGATTTTGAACGCGTCGTTGTAGACTTGGCCGACGTCGTGGAAGCCTTTTTGCTGGTTGCAGACTTGGTCGACGATGTACTAGACGAAGCAACCTCAGTCGACGACGAGGACTTTGTCGTTGATTTTGCCTTTTTTGCAGTGGTCTTTGTCGTCTTTTTCGCTCCAGTCTTAGTTCCTGTTTTCGATGTATTTGACTTCGAACGACTGGATTTTTTCTTCGTTCCAGTTTTCGCAGACAGGAGTTCCAGAGCTTTTTCTAAACTTGCGGAATCAGCCGTTTCCCCTTCTGGCAATGAGGCATTCGTCTTTCCATGCTTCACGTAGAGACCATAGGGACCATCAAAAAGATTGACGGGTTCTCCATCGTCTGGATGCTTACCCAACTCCTTGAGGGGTGCCGCCGACCGCCGACCTCGACCGCCCTTGGGCTGCGCTAACAGCTCTAGTGCCCGATCCAGGCTAACCGTCAAGACGTCATCCTCTTTCTTGAGAGAGCGATAATCTTTGCCCTCCTTGCCTTGATCATGCACAACATAGGGACCAAAACGTCCCAAACTAGCCTGAATCTTCGCTCCTGTTTCTGGGTGTGCGCCCAACAAACGTGGTAGCGCGAGTAATCCAACCGCCGTTTCCAGCGTCAGATCCTCTAACTTCATCCCTTTGGGAAGAGATGCACGCTTTGGCTTGGGATTACCTTCAGCTTCGTCACCTAACTGAACATAAGGGCCATAAGGGCCAATCAGTTTATAAATAGGTTCCCCTGTTTCTGGATGAAAGCCGACCTTGTCTGGCCCTTCTGTTTTTTGACGCAGCAGCAACTCAACTTGATCTGTATCCAAATCCGAAGGCGTCAGGTCATGGGGAATGGATGCCGTCACTAATTCTTCATCTTTCTGAACTTCAAGATAGGCACCATATCGCCCAATCCGAACCTTGGCTTCAATACCCTCTAAGGTGATCGAACGAGCCTCAGTCGGATCAATTTGGTCTTCTCGTTCTTTAACTTGCGTATCGAGTCCTAAGTCACCGAGATAGAACGTGCGTAAATAGGGCAACCACTCCACCTCACCCGTGGAGATGCCGTCGAGGGTGCGCTCCATTCGCGCTGTAAAACTTGTATCCACCAAATCCGGAAAATGGTTTTCGAGCAACGATGTGACTGCAAACGCTGTGAAGGTTGGTACCAAGCTATTGTTGTTCATCTGGGCATAGCCCTTATCGATGATGGTGCTAATGATCGTTGCGTAAGTACTTGGCCGACCAATGCCCTCACCTTCTAGCATCTTGACTAGAGACGCCTCTGTATAGCGTGCAGGCGGTTGGGTTTCGTGACCGACGGCCTCTAGCTCGGAACAATTCACTGCATCGCCAACGGCAAGAGGAGGCAAGACGACTTCACGATCCTCAATGGCAGCATCTGGGTCGTCGGAACCTTCTACATAGGCTCTAAAAAATCCAGGAAAATCGATGCGTTTTCCTGTAGCCCTGAATTCTGCATTATCCACTTGAATCAGTGCTGTGATGTGGGTCTGTCGCGCCTCAGCCATTTGAGTTGCAACTGTTCGTTTCCAAATCAGGTCATAGAGACTCAGCTCTCGGCCTGACAGCGGAGTTTCTTGGGGCGTACGGAAGGTCTGGCCTGCCGGACGAATCGCCTCGTGAGCTTCCTGAGCTCCCTTCGACTTAGTCGAATATTGCCGAGGTTTGGGGCTGAGGTAGTCCGTGCCGTACTTCGATTCAACACAAGACCGAGCGGCGGCGATCGCCTGTTGCGACAAGTTAACCGAATCCGTTCGCATGTAGGTGATGTACCCATTCTCATAGAGGCTTTGGGCAGCACGCATCGTATCTTTTGCAGACAACCTCAATTTGCGGTTTGCTTCCTGCTGCAACGTCGATGTCGTAAACGGTGGCGAGGGCTTACGAGTGGAAGAACGTTCCTCCAAACTACTCACCGCCCATTGCCCATCTTGCAGGCGCTGTTGCAAGGCACGCGCATCCGCTTCGTTCAGCTGCAATACACGCCGTCCATCCGCAATTTGCCCGGTGGATTCATCAAAATCACTGCCCGTTGCTAGTCGCGTCCCATCCAGAGATATCAACTTCGCATCAAAGGGACTGCTTTCCCTCATCAAGGTTGCTTTTAAATCCCAGTAGCTACCTTTTCGAAATGCTCTCCGTTCGCGCTCTCGGCGAACGAGCAGACGCACAGCGACAGATTGAACTCGCCCAGCCGACAATCCCCAGGCAATCTTTTTCCAGAGCAGCGGAGAAAGGGTATAGCCAACGAGCCGATCTAGAATACGTCGAGTTTCTTGTGCATGAACTAATTGCTCATCCACATCACGGCAGTTCTTAATTGCCTCTTGAATGGCATCTTCCGTAATCTCATGAAACACCATTCGTTTTGTTGGCACTTTCGGCTTGAGCACCTGGAGCAGGTGCCAGCTAATGCTCTCACCTTCACGGTCTTCGTCAGTCGCAAGCACCAGTTCATCAGCATCCTTGAGGGCATCTTTCAAGGACTTAACAACTTTCTTCTTGTCCTTCGGGATAACGTAGAGGGGCTCAAAATCCGCCTCGAAGTTGACTCCAATCTTAGACCATGGCTCACCTTTAACATTGGCAGGAATCTCACTTGCGGATTTCGGCAAATCCCGAATATGCCCCATCGACGCCTCAACGTGATATCCCGACGGCAGATAATTCCGGATGGTTTTTGCTTTTGTGGGAGATTCAACAATAACCAGCTTTGACATGAGCTTTCTGACTGCCTAATAGAAAAACAATGATTGCACTCTCAACGACGATGAAATGGATGCGTTCTTAGGCTTAATCAATCGTCGATGAGCTATTCCCGTAAAAGTTGCTAGTAGAGAAACGGTGCTTTAGAGAAACACAGACTTCTTCTAGCCATCATGTTCAAATCAGAACATTTTGAAGATGTTACTTGAAACGAGCACTCTTTTAGTCAAGCACTCTTAGTAAAGAACATACCCATTTTCTCTGATTGTTAGCTGAATGTTTTACATAACGTGCCTGTAAAACACATTGGCTTCAAGGGTAACGAACTACTGCCTACATACCGCTTACGCTTCTTAAAAATCAAGATTCGCGTGCGCCGTAATCGATGGTAAATCCCGCAACATGACGCTTCCAGGCTCTCATAACAGATTGTTGCAAGCCCCTGAAAAATTGCTCAACTATGTGTCAGCTTAGCGTGTCTCCAACGAGTCAATCTGTCAAGGTAGTGCATCATGTCTATATGTTGACCATAGATGATGACGATGAAAATGGTCAAACCTTCCTTAGTAAGGGGCTAATTGCGAATCCTGATAAGGAATATTTCTGAACAGAATCCGATATTCAACCATTCTCCATCCGCTCTGCTCTAGAATTATGGATGGTAAAGCTGTTAGTATCGCTCAGACAGCGGACACATATTCCCTGAGACATCTCAAACAACACCTATGGATCCTATAGATTTTACCAATCTGACTGCTCAGCTCCATGCAAGCATCATCATTCCTGAAGCCATTGTGGTTGCCACATTAATGATTGTCCTGATTGGTGACTTGATTGTGGGGCGATCGCAAGCCTCTAAGTGGACTCCATACGTGGCTGTTATTGGATTGCTTGGAGCTGTTGCCGCCCTCTATTTCCAATGGAACACGACAGACCCAAATGCATTTCTTGGCGCATTCAGCGGTGATACGCTAAGCATCATCTTTCGTGGAATTATTGCAATTGCTGCTGCCATTACCGTACTTATGTCGGTACGGTATGTCGAGCAATCTGGTACCCCTTTGTCCGAGTTCCTCATCATTCTCCTCACGGCAACTCTTGGAGGAATGTTCTTATCCGGAGCATCTGAGTTGGTGATGATTTTTGTGTCCCTTGAGACGTTGAGTATTTCCTCTTACTTGCTCACTGGATACATGAAGCGTGATCCTCGATCAAACGAGGCATCGCTGAAGTATCTGCTCATTGGTGCGGCCAGTTCTGCAATTTTTCTCTACGGCTCATCACTTTTATATGGCCTATCCGGCGGAGAAACCCAACTGAGTGCGATCGCCACTCACATGGTTGGCGGCGAAGAACCCATCGGCTTAATCATTGCCCTCGTCTTTGTGATTGCAGGCATTGCTTTTAAGATTGCTGCTGTTCCGTTTCATCAATGGACGCCTGACGTATATGAAGGCTCCCCAACCCCTGTTGTCGCTTTTTTGTCCGTTGGCTCTAAAGCAGCAGGCTTTGCCTTGGCGATCCGACTATTGGTCACAGCATTTCCAGCCGTCTCAGAGCAGTGGCGATTTGTGTTAGCGGCACTTGCCATTCTCAGTATGGTGCTAGGCAATGTTGTGGCTCTAGCTCAGACCAGCATGAAGCGAATGTTAGCCTATTCATCCATTGGTCAAGCTGGATTTGTCATGATTGGGCTTGTCATTGGCACAGAGGCTGGTTACTCCAGCATGCTGTTCTATTTGCTGGTATACCTATTCATGAACTTGGGTGGCTTTACGTGTATCATCCTCTTCTCATTACGTACAGGCACCGATGAAATTGTTGAATACAGTGGCCTGTATCAAAAGGATCCACTACTGACTCTCACCCTCAGCATCTGTCTCTTGTCATTGGGAGGCATTCCGCCGCTAGCCGGGTTTTTTGGCAAAATCTATCTCTTTTGGGCAGGCTGGCAAGCTGGAGCCTACGGACTTGTGCTAATTGGACTATTGACGAGTGTGGTCTCGATTTACTACTACATCCGCGTTGTGAAAATGATGGTTGTTAAAGAGCCTCACGAAATGTCTGATTCGATCAAGAACTACCCAGAGATCAGTTGGAAGCTGCCTGGAATGCGCCCCATTCAGGTTGCTGTGGTGTTCGCCCTCATTACAACGTCTCTAGCTGGTATTTTTTCGAATCCGCTCTTTACGCTGGTGAACACATCGGTTGCAAGAACAGCGATTCTTCAAGTTCCTGCCATGCCCTTAACGGCAGCTGAGTTACCTTGTGCATCGGAACGGAATGACTCATGCATCAGTATGGGTCAAGCAACCCCTGAGAACTAGCTAAGGGACTTGCTATCAAATAAAGTACCAATAGAGGGGCGGCGGGCTTAGCTCGCCGCCCCTCTATTGGTACTTTATTTGCAGATCCCTAAGCCACGTGGTGGATATGTGAGCAGCACTAAATTAGCGACTTGAAGCAGGTGCCCATCGCCCTAGTCATCCGCTGATTAGCTAAGGCGAGTGAATCTAGGGTCAGTTTGACATACACTAAGCACACTCCACCCCAGACCATACCACTCCCATAGTGCCCTGCATGAATGAGCGTAGACGCTGTTGTTCCTACGACAAAACAGAAGCCGTAGGAGGCGATCGCCCCTAAAAAGGTAAATCCGCCCGCCCAGTAGCGAGGGCCTTTTCCTCCTGTCCATAGTCCTGCGACACTGAAAACCACTGCTACGGCGATCGCTCCATAGGGGTTATTTTGAGTCACACGTGCACCGTAGAAAAAGCCGACCACTGCACACACAGCCATGACGGCCAGTCTATTCATCCATCGCCGCAACGGCTGCGGTGATATGTTCCATGATTGAAATCCGGTCATTGCGCCGGCCAAAGCTAGCATAGACCGGAGAACAAGAACATAGGCCCATGCTGGATCATCTTGAGTAATACCGAGTCCTGCAAAGACTAGCTGACTGAATGCCTGAAACGCAACCAATAATAGCAGCAGCGTCGTGATCAGAACCAGCCCTATTTGGCGAATCGTACGCCCTATTTTGGCGTTTTTGAAGATTGCCCCATCTAAGTCAGCATCTCGGAAATCACACCCACGGATATCGGCCTCCTCAAAATTAGCGTGTCTCAAGTCGTGACCCCGAAATGAGCGATCGCGACAATCTTGGTGCGTAAAGTCAGCAGACGGCTTCAATGGATTCCGAAAAGATTCACTCATACCTAGATGCTTCTGTTTTATGCATGGTCAACAGATCCAGAGACGTGGATGACTTTCGTTCGTTTCCTTAGGTCTCTTCACTGCGTTAGATCTAGCTCCAACTCACCCTAATTTTTAGAATTTTGTGCCAGGCTGGGACTGTCGCGCTAAGTCGATAGGCATCAATAAACTCAATTTAAAAACCTGGGGAGATCCCCTCCGGGGCGCTCCCCAGGTTTTTAGGTTTTCAGTGTAATAACGCCGAGCTACTTACCAACGATATTCAATTAGATCTGATAGATCTGAAGTCGGTCAACATCACCTGGAGAAGCAACAAGGGACAAAAACTCATGGCATTCAAAACAGTAAGCCACATTGCTCTTTCCCTCGTTCTACTCATCCCTATGATGCTCTATTACACTCAACAAGGGTATCGACCACCTCAGAGTGAAACAACCCAGCCTCTGTTTCAGGGCATCACCTATGAGCGACGGATCCACACATCCCCTCGTCCTGTTGTTCTCCATGTTGTGACGATTGACTTGCGGATGGCAGGGCTGCAACCCTTAGTGACGCCCAATCTCATCGCTACATCGCTATCGACATCATCAACAGACACCCAAAAAGTATCGATTCAGGCTCAACGTACCCGTGACTTTCTAGAGCAATTTGAGGTTCAGGTCGCCGTCAATGCGAACTACTTCAGCCCATTTCGAGAGAAAACAGCATGGAATTTTTATCCTCACACAGGCGATCGCGTCTACGCAGGAGGAGAAGCCATTGGCAATGGCGATCGCTACAGCATTCCCCGACACTATCGTCCAGCACTCTGCTTTCGGAAACTCACGCCTACGTCATCTCATACTGCCCATTTTGAACTTGATGGAACCTGTCCAGACAATACAGTGCAAGCTGTATCAGGTCGAGACATCTTGGTCAGGGACGGGAATCTGATGACTAAATTTCCTGAGCAACCAGATGATAAACCCTACCCACGCACAGCTGTCGGTGTCGATCAAGCTGGTCATACTCTATGGCTGGTAATTGTAGATGGGAAGCAACCGTTATACAGCGAAGGCATTCTTCTCTCAGAACTGGCACAAGTCTTCGAACGATTAGGAGCAGATGGGGCGATCGCCCTAGATGGTGGTGGTTCGGCAACGCTTGTCGTAGACAGCGAGTCTGGAAGCACAATCCTGAATGCGCCTATTCACACAAAATGGCCAATGAGAGAACGCCCAGTCGCAAATCATTTAGGCTTTTATGCACAGCCAATTGTTGAATAGGGCATTGGTTTTGTTCAAAGTGTCATATCTTTTGGCCAGATAAAGTAAGCACCAAATCTCTTTGAGAACTTAGACTCCCCACCAATTTTCTGCCCAGCGTCTGTCAATTTGAGGTTGTTGCCATGTTTTTCTAGAAAACCTTTGACAAGAAGGTCGTCTGTGAATTGGCTTGTTTTCATACCGAGAGACCTGGCAATCTTCGACGTGCTAAGCTTCTCATATTTATTTGAAGAAGAATCTGTGATCTCTTTTTCTTCTTCCACTCTCTCCGCAGATAGGCGAATTTGATCACTTACACGAATCAATCGCTGAGCTTCTTCATAAGTATCTCGATAAAGGTCTGGTGTCTGCTCTCGCTGAATATAAACACCCATTTCATTGTTGTTGACCTGACTAAAGTCATACAAGTTCATCGAAGTGATGATGGCTGCCTCTTCATTCACATAGCACTTGGCGTGAAGATTTTGACAGAAGCTCGTCCGCACAAACTCTAGCTCGCGCAGCCAATTAATTTCTTGTGGCGCAAGTTCACTCTTGCCATAAACAAGACGAACATCAATTTTCATTCGATCTTTGTCTTCTAGAAGCTCTTTTATTCTGTCATTGAATTTTAGGAATGGGCTAATGATAATAAGGCGTTCTCGCGAATGCTTGATTAACTCTTCCAAATAGTAATTCGTTGCACTTGTGTTCAGAAACTTCGTCATATGGGTTCCTGTTCCTTCATCACAGTCTTAATCCTTAATCCGTTTAAAGCGGCTTAACAGGCTAAATATCGGTGAACTGATTCTATTGAATGGATTCATTCTCAGAATACCCATATGAAATTTACGCTACATCATGCATGGACTTTCAGATTTCCGAGAATTCACACCTGGTCTGAAATTCAGGCTGGTATTTTAAGCCGGGATTGTAGCTGTCGGTTCGAGGAAATTGGCCAAGTAATGTAAAGTCTTGTCGAGTCAGTTAAATCCATAGATGCTTTGCGGCACATTCATCAATGCCAAAACTTTTTGTTGCAGAGCATTAAGAGGAGTGATTTGTGTAGAGCCATCG
>JBCCWF010000057.1:0-19750 GCA_039194035.1 Cyanobacteria bacterium P01_E01_bin.6
AAGTGAGTTTATTGATGCCTATCTACTTAATAACAACAGAGCGCATTCATGATGAATGCGCTCTGTTTTGTTGTATTCGATGTAACGTTAGGGTATTGATTGTGCTGAGAGCACAATGAGCTACATACGCGTCAATGGCGATATCTAGATTTCCTCTGAATTATGCATGAGCTGGAATGTTTCTCGCTTTGCATAAATGCTCTTCACGTGTTTTTTAACCGTGTCCACGGTGATGAAGAGCTTTTTAGAGATATCTTTGTATGTGCAACCGATACAGCGATATTGCCAAACTTCGGCTTCCCGATTGGTTAACCCATAGCGACGGCCTTCAGCGATCGCCCTAGCATGGGCCGTTTGAAAGCGGTCTTCTAAGATGATCAGTATTCGGGCATCAACAGAATCGTGGTTACAAAACTGCACTCGAACGCGAATCGTCACACCATGCGTTGTTTGAATATCTTCTTCAATCAAAGCGTAGTCAATTGGATCATCGACAGATAGATCATCGACAGAGTCGATTGGATCATTGACAGATGGATCATTGACAGACGTTTCTTGGCTGTCAAGCAGAGCTTTGCATAATCGCCAAATAAGCTTTGGAGCTGAATCCAGAGGAGTTGGTCGATCAATCAGCTGTTCACACAAGCGTCGGCCTAATCGGTTACTTCGAATGATTTTGCCAGTATCTGAAACAATCAAAATTCCATCTGGAATACTCTCCAGAATTCCTTGTAGGACGACCAACTGATCAGGTGATATGTTCTGAGTAGAAGACTCTGACTCGAATACATCGGTGAGTGTTTTGGGGGACTTGTTTATGACGTTCATCGGGGGGCTCGGAATGAACTACGGTGTTGCTACCAACAATCAACATGAGCGAGAGATGCTGTCAAAAGCTGATGCATTTATTGGTTATGTTCATACAACGTTATGCGGCAAAACTCATCAACGCTCTTTATGCCACTACAGCGATCGCCCCTTGCATTTCGGGTGAAACTCAATAAACAAAAAGACTTCTGTCCAACTTAGAAGCATCGTGGTGCATGACAATCTCACCATTGGTTGTCCAAAACGGGCGATCGTCCCGTCAAAGGATCACAAAACATCTGGTTGCCACAAATGGACCAGATAATGAGCAAGATACACGTTAACCAGATATGAGCTATTGTCTGAGATTGTCCTGCCAGCGCCCGCACAATCCGTCAAAAACAACATTTTGTCAGCATTGTGGCGCACGATTGTTGTTGGGCGATCGCTATCGGGCAGTTCAACTCATCAAGTATGGGCAGACAACCCGAACTTTCTTAGGAATCGACACTCAGAAACTCATCAACAAGCGCTGCATCATCAAAGCATTTGAGCTGCAAGACCAAGCAAACGATATTCGACAGGATATCGAGCAACTAGAACAAATCCGGCGTCATCCTCGCATTCCCACCTTACTGGCTTATTTTGAGTGCGATAGCGTGCTGTATGGGATCCAAGAATTTGTCGATGGCCCAACCCTAGAGCAAGAACTTGCCAAGCTAGGAGCGTTTACCGAAGAGCAAATCTGGCCTGTGCTAGCGGAAGGTCTAGAAATTCTGCAGATCCTCCACACACGCGACATTATTCATCGCAATATTAAACCGGCTAACTTCATTCGCCGAACATCAGATCAAAGACTTGTTTTAGTCAATATTGGCACAGCAAAATATACCACCCTGGAGACTCCAGTAAATACAGAAACCCTAGTGGGGAGTGCCGAATACGCTCCCCTTGAACAGCTATTAGGGCGAACAGTATTTGCAAGTGATTTATATAGCTTGGGAGTCACTTGTGCCCACCTGATTACTGGACTTTCCCCCTTCGAATTATTCAATCCTGTGGATGGCACATGGGTATGGCGCAGTGTCTCTGGCCCCGTTAGTTCATCTCTTGCGACTATTCTGAATCGACTGCTCGCGCGGAACGTCGCCAACCGCTATCAATCTGTAGACGATGTGCTTGCTGACGCAGGGGATCATCTCTCGATACCCAGTCTCTCTTCCTCCTCTCAGTCCAGAAAAGCTGCAAACAATCAACCCCTTTCTGAACCACTCGCACAATCGACTGAATCCTCTATTCGTCCTCAGTGGGTCTGTCGTCAAACGATCACTCACGAAAACGGCTTCAATGCATTTTCCTTGACACCCAACGGACAGATTCTCATCACGGGTGGCAATGATGGTGAAATTCGTCTTTGGGATGTGGGAAGCGAACAATGCGTCTATCAATTAGCCGAACACCACAATGCGATTTCAGCCCTTGCCACTAGTCCAGATGGCCTAATTCTCGCTAGCAGTAGTTGGGATCAAACACTACGCCTGTGGCACCTCGAAACAGGCAAGCAAACCCACGTTCTCTCCACTCATCAACCGGAAGTCACAAGCTTGGCGATCGCCCCCTCCATCCCAATGAATGACGCAACCCAGCATGCAGAACACTACCGACTATTAAGTGCAGGACGAAATGCGATCATTAACCTGTGGCAAATCGAGAACGGAAATCATGTTACGGAGTTTCGAGATCATTCATCTGCCATCGAAGCCATGGCGGCATCTCCCCACTACCCTATTGTGGCGACGGGTGATGCTTCAGGGATAGTTCACATTTGGCATATCGGCACTCAAGAAAGACTGCGAACCCTATCTCGCCACGAGGCATCAATCACGGCGATCGCCCTCAGTGTCATCCGCGAAATCATTGCCACAGGGAGCGCCGACACAACCATTCGACTGCGCCACCTCAATACTGGAGGATTGCTCCACACGCTTTCGGGACACCAGTTCCCGGTCTCGGCGATCGCCATGAGTCCTGGCGGCGACTATCTGGCAACAGGCAGCTATGACGGTGTCGTGAAACTATGGTGTCTCAAAACAGGCGACTGCATCCAAACCCTGACACACAATACAAAACCAATCGTGGCGATCGCCTTTGACCATGTTAACGACACCTTCGTTAGCGGTAGCCGCGATGGAATATTGCACATTTGGCAGGTATTATCTTAAACCACCTTGTTTTGCATCAGGCCAAACGGTTCAAATAAATCGGTGGCTTTGCTGCAATCCGCTGATACAGTTTCTCCAATTGGGTAATGTTTTGATTCAACGTATATCGCTCGACTGCACGCTGCCGAGCCTTCTTCCCCAACAATGCCGTCAATTCTGGATGGTCGCGACAAAGAGGCAACACCGTTTGCAATTGCGTCGATACTCGATGGGTACTGATCGTGATCCCACTCCCATTATCCAAAACTTCGCCATCGGCCCCGGCATCCGTCGCGACACAAGCCACTCCACAGGACATGGCTTCTAAGAGCGATAAAGACAGCCCCTCAACTAACGACGGCAACACAAACACATCCGCCCCTCGAAGAATGTCAATACGCTGGGCTTCATCCGCAATAAATCCCTTCCAGATAATGCCTAAGTTTTTTCCATAGGCTGCCATCAACATCGGGGCTAACGAACCATTCCCCACAATCAATAAATTACAGTCCTTCCCCATGTCACACTGTTTCCACGCACGCAGAAGTGATTCTAAATTTTTCTCTGGAGAAATACGCCCTTGATACAAAAACACACGGTTTGCAGACAATGTAGTGCGGCTCGATGAAAATCCTGGAAAGTATTTTTCAGTATCGACCCCGTTTGGAATCACCACCACCTTTTCTGCCGGAACACCCAGCCGAATTAGCATGTCCTGCTGGATGGAGGAAAACACAATCACCTGCGTGTAATTGGCTAAGCATGGCGCATAAACCTGATAGGTGAGGTGCTGTGTTCCTGACGAAAAATTGAGCCGCTTATTATCAAATGCTGGATGAAACGTGGCGACTAACGGAAGATTCAGCTCTTCACAAATCTCTGGCAAGGCAAAATCTAGAGGAGAAAGCGTCAGTGACGCGTGAACCAGATCAGGCTTCAGGCGTCGCAAAGACTCATATAAAACCTTGCCTGATTTGGGGGATGGAATCGTGTAAATCTGAGATTTGAAAATACACGGGATCGACACTTCCTGGAGTGCCGTGTGATCGCTCGTCGTATTGGAGTGATCAAAATGAAAAAAGCTAACGCGATACCCACGATCTAGGAGTGCATTCGTAACTTCTCGACCGTACGTAACATTTCCACAAAAAGGCGACTTTTTACCCAGCCATGCGATATGCATTCAAGTAACTACATGCTGTCTTCAAAGAGCGAATCGGGCATCTAAGAATCTAACAAAACCCATTAGCTTAATTCTCACATTTAGTTACGATTGTGAGTGCATCTGCTTAGAACCCATACGGGCACTATACCAGGTTAGGATACCTCCTGTGAGCGTGATTCCGGCAAGGGCCAGCAAGACACTGGGTAACCCAAAGAACGTTTCTGCAAGGCCAGCTAACGCAAGAGGCAGACTCAGCGCAATATTAACAGCATTGTTTTGCAAACCAAACACCTTTCCTCTCATCGTTTCAGGGGTATCTGCTTGAATGGTCGTTTGCATGGGGATACCCACAATGGCGGCAAAACTGCCAAGCAAACTAACGGTGATGAGGGCAGGCCAAAGCTGTTGAGTCAATAGAGACAAGACACCCAAGCATATCGCCATCCCCACAGACCCGACCAAACTCAGGTGCGATCGCCGAAATCGTTGACCAAACTGTCCAACAACTGCAGCTCCTAAGGCCATGCCAGCGCCTGCCGCTGCAAGCAAAAAGCCAAACTGATCGGCATCAATGGTCGGAATGAGTTCTGCCAACCTTACCGCTAGCACAGCCAAGGCCGCAAAGACCGAAAATAAAATCACCAGCTGAATCAGCGCTGACCGAATAGCCGGATGATCGCGAAGATACCGCAATCCTTCTTTCATATCTGACCAGATGTCAGCCTGCACCCGCCCTAAGTTTGCTTCTTTTTCATGAGTTCGAATCAGAAGCAATATCAAGCCAGCAATGGCATAGCAAAGACCAACAAACAATTCTTTGCCGCTGGTAAAGCTGATACCCAGCTTGGCGTTGAGCACATCTGTTAGTCGATCTGCGAGTTCAAGCCCCGGTTCTCCCAAGGCAAACCCAGCAATAACCGCTGCCATCATTGTTGTCGTATACAAGGAATTAGCCGACAAAAGGTGCTCTTTTTCAACTAGCAGTGGAATTGCAGCCTGCTCTGCGGGAGCAAAAAACTGGGTCACGGTCGAAACAAGAAATGTAATGCCTAGGAGCGCGACAAAACCGACAGGAATGTCATAAATCGGCTTCCAATCAGTGCTCAACCACAACAGGCCTGGTAAAACAAAGACGAAGCCTGCACGCAATAAATTACTAATAACCAGAACTTTCTTTTTCGACCATCGATCAACAAACACTCCAGCAGCAAATCCAAACAGTACGGCTGGGATGGTAAAAACAATCATCAAGACTGAAACCCATCCACTGATGCTTTGATTTGCCCCTTGAAATCGACTGGCAATAATGGCAATCATCAACACAAGATAAATCTTGTCAGCCAGCTGAGAAAAAACCTGCCCACACCACAAGGCCAAAAAATTGAGATTTTTCAGGACGGGGAGAAACCCACTCGTCCCACGCAATTTAACCGGAATACCTGAGGAACTTTTGTCACTTTCCTTCTTATCTTCAGGCTCCTTCCTCTCCTCAGCCTCCTTCTTTTCACTCTCAGAGGTCTCTTCTTTCTCTGAAGGGGACGAAGCTGATCGCACAGCATCAACGCTCCCCGTTAAGCCATCGCTAGGTTGCAGCGTATTCACTGATTCTCCGATTGCCACCGTTAGACTGTCGTCGCCGAGACAATCGTCTGTATAGGGATCGAAGGTGTCATCAGAATCGAACGGTGTCATATCCAAGTGAACGTATGAGTCTACAACGAATGAGTTGATCGTGACATGGGATTGGTCATGCTGACCCGATAAAACGGCCAGCCGAACAAGCGATCGCTCCCCTCTGAGAAACAGTCGACACGCTAAAACTCACCTATTTTGCGTATTCTAAGACGAGATTCTTTGACGGGATTTTTCCCGGCTTACGTGATTAACCAAATCAAGCCAAATCAAGACCAAAAAGATCCGTCAACAATCACTGTACATGGATAGGCGTTAACGGCTAAGTTGATGCGAAACAAGTTTCGATCAATTCAGCCGAACGAATCGGTTTCTCAAAATGATATTGCGCGTAGTGTCTGAGCACGCGCTCAATCGAAAGCAATGTACTGACTTCTATTCCATCATCACTGTTCAAGATATCAGTTTGAGCCAGTCTTTGAAGAGTCAATATTTCTTTGGCATCCAATTGTATGTGTCGGTTTTGTCGCTGACGACGAGGACGCTCTGGAAATGAGCGTTCAGATGTAGCGTCTAGATGATGGGTTGTGCGTTGACCATTCCATGAACTCGATTGTGGCGATCGCGACATAGGGAGCTGAGATTGCTTGTAACCTTGATTTTCCAAGGAGGGAGCACGAGACGCCACATAAGACGCACGATGTTCTAACACGCGAAATCGACGTTTATTTGAGGATCCATTTTGTGTTGCTGTTTGAGGTTCGCCACTCTCGGACTCTGTAGGTTGAGATTCCGTCAATTGCTCGTCGGTCGGGGATTTGGCAATGATGCCGCCAGAACTCGCATCAAAATAAGCGACCCAGCTCGGATCGGACAGGTCAGGCGTGATTTGTTGTTGGGAGAGGCAACATCGAAATACCTGCGGAGTGAGACCAGCGTAAGCCAATAGATGATACGTCGCTTGCACCAAGCTGGCCAACGTTTGTGACGGCATTCGCTGATCGATCCGCGTTAGATGCTCCCACAGAAGAGCAAATAAATCGGGCTGAGGATGATCCGTTAACGCTTGGCACAGAACAAGCTCCGCCAAATATTGACCTGCTGTCAATTTCCCTAAATCATGGCTCATCCCAGAAAACGACTCAACACTCTCCGCTTGAATCATTTTGTCTAGCGATCGCCCCTTAGCGATTAACAAATCATTAATCACAAATAGATTGCTGCGTCCGCGCAAGCTCGATTTCTGCTTTCGTGCTCCTGGGGCGATCGCGCGAATAAGTCCATATTCTCGCGTCAAAATCGTTAAGAGGCGATCGCTCTCTCCCATAGGAATACTTTTCAGGTTAATCCCCGTTGCTTTGTAGGTTCCACCCATCTCTTCCTCAACTCATCCATCTCTTCGGTTCGGAGCAAGCATCATCACCATAAAAACATGCTTGATCTGACTTGGATTTTAGGTTCACTATCGGAGTCAGTATCAAACTCCCTATCCATTCCTATCGTCACTGCCTGAAAAATAGACATGAATATAGAACCAAAAGCTCTCGGAGTTTTTTAATTTCATTCCTGAATCATACGACACAGGCTTTCAGCTTACTGACATCTCAGCAGAATCAACAGAATGAGAACAATGACTGGGCAAACTTCTCAAAACTGCAACGAAGAAATGAAGGTTTTGGACGCGTGTTGTGCAGCCCAAACCCTGGTTACCCTGTAACCTTTGCCAAGTTTTGTGAGAACACAACTCTGTGGAAAATAGGCTTGTATTGTTAGACGAGATTCTTCCCGGCTTGAGTTATAGCCTGGAAGATACACCCCTTTTAGCAACATCCTGATATCTACTCCTCACGATGCTCCATCTGCCGAATAATATCTGGGCCAAGGGAGGTGCCGAGTCGAGTGGCTCCAGCCATGATCAGTTCTGCAGCCTGCTCAGCCGTACGAATCCCTCCCGAAGCCTTGATCCCAATGCGATCGCGCGTTAGCTCTTTCAATAATGTGACATCGGCAGGCGTCGCTCCTCCAGCCCACCCCGTACTCGTTTTAAGAAACTGAACTCCCGCATCCATACAAATCTCAGCGGCCACCTTCTTCTCTGGCTCCGTCAACAGCGACATCTCCAAACTCGCTTTAACGGTTTGTCCTGTAGCCTCACAGATCTCAGCCAACTCTCGATGCAGTGCATCCGTCTTCCCGGCTCGCAACCATCCTAAATTAATGACGACATCCAGTTCTGTTGCACCATTCTCCGTTGCTTCCTGCGCTTCATACAATTTGACGGCTGATGTCGTCGCCCCCGATGGAAAACCAATCACAGTACACACCTGAGGAGCCAGACTGTGTAACAACTCAACAGCTTTTCTGACATGGGTTGGATAAATACACACCGTCGGGAAATGATATCGATCAGCATCATGACAACACTGTTCAATGTGCTCTTCGCTTGCAAATGGATTCAACAGCGTGTGATCAATAAATTCCGCTAAATTAATTTGCTCAATACTCGAAAAAGACGCCACGATAACCTTCCTATCTGATGCGTGGATGTATGCGATGTATCGATAATAGACGACCCAACAATAGACGACCCAACATCAATACCGCCCCTCTTCTCCGGGGTTTTGGGGATTTTATTTTTAAGCAAGACCCTAAGCTTGGCACATGCGCAACGTTAGCCAAGGCATGACAGATGCCCAAAAACAATCGGGCATCTGCTCACGTGAGCAGATGCCCTTGCTATCCATTCCCTAATGAGAACGTTTCGCTCGTCCTCAACGGTCTCGCTTCTCACGTTCCTGACGACGGCGATCGCGCCACTCAATTGCGGTTAAATAGGCAACCCCGGCAGTCACACCAACCATTAGCACCAAGGCTAGGGTCGCCATGACATTGAGAAACGATAGTTCAATATTTACATTCTCCATCAATGCAACCATCGGCTACACATCAACCTTCTACAAAAATTTCAAATCATTAGGCCCAAGCGATTCATTGCCTGCAACCATCCTAGAAACCGTTGCGTCCCCAAACCACCATAGAAATGGAGAAGGTAAATACAACAAGAAGTGAAACCCAACCAAGCGTCAAAATATCCATAAGCTGATGATGTCAAATACTAAATATTGAAGAATCCCAATTTCTCCTTATCATAATCTAAAGTGAGCCGCCAACTACCGTCCAATTCAGCATCTGAATTACAGAAATGTAATAGTGCTATCGTTGGCTCATCACATGAGTCGGGAAAAATTGAACGGGATTGGGGAGTGCTTCGCGCCCGACAATCCCGACTTAAAATACAGGCCCTATCTTTAAATTTGCACGGCAGTTTTGTCGTTAGATTATCGGTTTGATCACATCGCGCGATCGCCCAGTGAAAAATGTCTAACAACTCTCTCTCGCAGAGCATTACGTTTTAGTTTCAGATTGTCAATTTGGCGGGTCAATTCCAATGACTCAGGACACACTGAGACATAAAGTCGATGGCATCGCCAGTCAGTCACTTCGAATGCGATTGGGACGAGTTGATCGGGTATGGTTCATAACATCTGTACGCGGTCAGAAAACTCTAGAAAAGTTACTGCTTTCTAATGCCTCATCCTTGCCTACAATGGATGGTTAAGTATGAAGTTCTCACGTTGCTTCTTGTGACACATGGAACAGGGCCGCCTGACCTATTCGAAAAACAGCCCCATCTACCATCCAAATTCGTTATTCGTTCTACTCACTAAATGTCACTACATGTTGCTCCGTACCAGTCATCGACTTGACATGGTCAGCTTTATTCATTAACACTGCTGCCAAGGGTTTTCTCCTCCGGCATGAGTTAATACTCACTATCATCTAGAGGTTATTCGCTATGGCAAATGAGGAACATCTTTCACAGCTCAAACAAGGAGTTGAAGCCTGGAATCAATGGAGAAATGCTGAGGCAGACGTGATCCCAGATTTATCGGACGCAGACTTGAATCAGATGTCCCTCAACGCAATTAACTTAAGTCATGCAAATCTGGATAGAGCATCCCTCATTGGTGCAGACCTTGATTTCTCCAACTTAGTGAGTGCCAGCCTCGTCGAAGCAAACCTCAGTGGTGTTGATCTCAAAGAAGCAGACTTGAGCCATGCCAATCTTTACCGCGCTAATTTGCTTGGCACCTATCTCAGTGGCGCAAATTTTACAAACGCCCATCTCAACGAAGCCATTCTCAAACGCTCTGACCTCACATCCGCAACGCTTAAAGACACCAGCTTAGTGCGAGCAATCTTAGTTGGAACTGACCTCAATCATGCAGATCTCAGCGGAGCCGACCTTACAGAAGCCGATTTAAGTCGTTCAGAATTAGGACGTGCCAAGCTGAATGGAGCAGATTTCACAGGGGCAATCTTGAGCGAAGCTCGATTGATTGGTGCAGAGTTGAGCGGTGCAGATTTGACAAATGTCGATCTGCGCGGAGCACGCCTCAATCGAGCAGATTTGAGCAATACGCTGCTCATTGGAGCTTGGTTTAGTGGAACAAACCTATTGGGAGCGAAGCTAATCAGTGCGACGCTCAGCGGGCTAAACCTCAGAGACACAAATTTGAGCGGTGCCAACTTAACGGATGCCAACCTGCGAGGGGCAAACCTTGGAGAGGCAAATCTCAGCAATGCAACGATGCCGGATGGAACCGTTCGCGATTAACTTAAGACGACCAGCGAACTCAACGAAATCCTTGAAAACTGAGTGAGCGCAACTGATCTAGGACATAATGTAGGGAAACGTGAGCACTCTAGAACGTAGAGATGTTAATCTTTGCGTCTCATCACTGAATCCCTTGGCTGCATCGTGTCCATTTCGCTGTTCAATCACTATGCTTAATCAGCTTCAACGGCTTCTCTTTGTTCGAAAAGTTCCCTTATTTGAGGAGTTGCGAGACGATTTTCTCATTCGACTCGCTTCAGTCATGGAGGAGTTGGATTTCCCACCGAACCATACTATTTTCCGCCAAGGAGAAAAGGGAGAATCCTTATACATCGTGGTGTCAGGAAGTGTCACGGTTCATATTGGCGATCGCACCATTACTGAACTCGGTGTCGGCAGTTGCTTTGGTGAAATGGCTGTCATCGACGCTGAACCCCGTTCTGCCTCAGTCACCACATTAGAACGCTGCGAATGTTTGCTGTTAACCCAGCAGCAGCTTTATGAAGCAATTGACGAAATGCCCAACATTGCGGTGAATGTCATTCGCCTGTTGTCGCGCCGGATTCGGAGCCTCAATCAATCTCTGAATGAAGCCAGAGAGCAACACGATGCTGAAAAACGGGTAGTCGAACTCAGATCTCAACCGATGACTAACCGGACAACAGCAAATGGCTATACTGAAGTTCCGCCAGTCGCGATTCCCTGGGGATGATGGTTTGAGTATTTGAAATCGATCCATCAATTTCTCAACATAGGTGTTTAGGAGTCTATTGTGCCCATTGAGCGAATTCAGCCCGAGCCAGGTCAAGAATCTGTGTGGGACTATCCACGACCTCCCCGATTGGAAGACTCAACCCAACATATTCAAATCATGCTGAACGGCATCGTCCTAGCGGAGACCAGCCAATCCAAGAGAGTCCTAGAAACCAGCCACCCTCCTGTTTATTACCTGCCTCCATCCGACGTCAATATGCAGTATCTGACGAGCACTCCAAGGATGACGTACTGCGAATGGAAGGGGCAGGCCGCATACTTTACGATTCAGGTAGGCGATCGCCTCTTACCGAATGCGGCCTGGTGCTACCCCAATCCCACACCTGCCTTTCTGGATCTCAAAGACTACATTGCCGTCTACCCAAGCAAAATGGATGCATGCTACGTCGATGGGGAGAAAGTCCAATCCCAAGCAGGTGACTTCTATGGTGGATGGATCACGGCTAACATCGTCGGCCCATTCAAAGGCGGTTCAGGAACCTGGGGATGGTAGAGCTGGCACCGTGGCGATCGCCCATGTCCCGCGCATTGCACTTGAATAGAGCCTTACCCTATGCTCGGTATTGCCAGCTTGCAACAGTACGAAACAATGGGACACCTGCAAATCGTACCGTCGTGTTTCGCGGGTTCTCAACCGAGGGTCACTTACAAATCGTGACCGACCAGCGAAGCGAGAAAATCCAACACATCACCCAATGCCCCTGGGGAGAAATTTGCTGGTATTTTCCAAAAACCCGAGAACAATTTCGCTTGTCAGGACGAGTCACTAATATTGACGTTGATTGTTCTGACGAGAACCTTTCAGACATCCGGAAAAGCCTTTGGAACACCCTGTCAGACAAGGCACGCGCACAATTTGCATGGCCGTTCCCTAGTCATAACCGAGAGAATCATGCCGCGTTCAATCGTGATGCTCCAGCTCCAGATGCCCCCCTTGCTCAGTTTTGTGTGCTTTTGTTAGCACCTCATCGGGTTGATCACTTAGAGCTCAGAGGAAACCCCCAAGACCGCTGCATTTATGAATTGAATAACGACACCAATGAGTGGCGTGTTCGCATCGTAAACCCATAATGATCAGCACTTGCCACGAGACAAGCCATTGCATCTCTTCTTTCCCATTTTGCAGATCACGAGAAACGGTAGGGAGTATAGTGAGCAATGTACTGACGCATCCCTGAGGTTGAGATGGCCGCACACTCTTCTATCTCGTCAAGTCCGTCACCACACCCTATCTCCCATGACACATCACGCGCTCTAGGAATCGCACCTGGTCAACTTCGAGGAGTCCACCATATTACACTGCATGTCAAAAACATGAACGACTCTCGACATTTCTACGGCACGATTTTAGGGCTACAGGAACTTGTGGGTGATGATATTCCCTCCACTCTCCGAGAAGCCGTTTCAGCGGGAACGGTCGCCAACTTTCGTCTACCAGACAACACGATTTTGGATCTATTTTGGAAGCCAACCCTCTATCCCCCTCACCCTGATCCCAGCAAAGAATTCACGCGCGCTGGGCACCTTGCATTTGATATTTCTCCCGACCTGTTTGAAGCAGCTGTGCAGCTTTTGCAACAAGCTAACGTGACGATCGACCATGGCCCTGTAAGTCGTCCAACAGGTCGGGGAATTTATTTCTACGATCCAGATGGCTTCCTCTTAGAGATCAGGTGCGATCGCACCTGAACACAATCACATAAGTAGCTAACCATCGTTAAACGTATCCTTCCAAATCTTGTGCCGCCGGCTGCGCAGGTGGTACAGGATTTAGGTTTTTGGTTTTAATGACGTCCAGGTACTTATCAAAGAGTTAGAGCTGGTTTCAATCGCAAGTTAATTGCTAAACTTCACAACTAAAAAAGGTCGCGCAGTTCTCTGACAAGAAATCCACACGACCCAGGTTGTATTTTGAGCCGGGACTGTGGGGCGCTTTGCACCCCACAGTCCCGTTAAATTTTTCCCGACTCACGTTATAAGCCCACGACCCTTCATGGCGACCTTTCATTTCTTTGATGATTCTGCATCAAACTTCGATGCAGAATCCAACACCGTTAGAAGAAGCAGTGAACAAGTAATCCTGGCGGTGGTGTGTAAAGTCCAATTTCAAACAGATCCCTCGCCCCTGTAAACCCCTGTCCAATAAAAAGAAGTGTGGCAATCATGTTTAAGAAAGCATGTGCTCGTCGCCAACGCTTTTGCTTGTCCTGATAAATGTCAGCCACAACAGCAAGGGATAAAATCATCAATAGAGCTGCCGATATACCGTAGTAGTAATGGGACGTATACCATTCAAAGCCTCGACGAAAAATTTCCGGTTGACAACCAATGATCACGAGTCCCATACCCGTCAAGGTTGCAAAGGTCGCGCGCCAGGCTTTCAACTTTGCCTGATAAAGCAAGGCAAGAGAGCCAGACGTTAGCACAAACATGATAGACACAAAAACAACTCGTCGTGGCTCATCCGCCCATGCATTTTTCTCAATCATCTTCGTGACAATTGGCTGCAGCATCCCAATCAACGTCAGCACGACAACAGATGTTGTCAACCATCGCCCGAGTCGTAGATGGTCTGGTCCGGCAGTCGGCGCAATTTTACTTTTAACCTTGTTCTCGACTTGCAGTCTCCGCCCACGTGTTTGCATTGATAGGTAAACAACCATACCAATTAGCGGAAAGACAAAGGCAACTGCAAGTGCGGGATGAATGAGTCCTGTAAATTCTTTAATACCCATGGATGCATCTCGACGTTGTTTGAGAAATAATGTGAATCATACAGACAAGAACAAAGGCATCACGACAATGCGTTCATTCAGCGTGTGGCAAGTCGTTCTCAAGAATTCGAGAGACAAACATCTCAAATTTTGAACATCACTGCACCGCATTACATTAATGAATGCATCATGACATAGCCTAAAACTCGCCATTAGACCTACACGTTGTAAGCCAGACAAAGGTTCTGCATATACAGAAACTACGCCTACATGACAAGCTGTGTCAGCAATCAACAATACAGTATCGTGCAATTTTGATCACAGCATGATTTTTTGATGAGAACCTTATCGCCCAGTACTTTTTTGGATCGATCGATTTCAGTGAAAAATTGTAAACGAACTCAATCACGGCTCAAAGAAAATGCGTAGAAGAATTATCAAATTTACGTATATTCACTGAGACAAATCGCGGATATCACTGGCTATGCTTAAAAAAATATGAACTAAAATCTATTACGAACAATGCTCAAAGCATTCCACAACTTATCGGTTCAGGCAGAAGGTCGCTACGCCACAGATGCAGAACTACAGTTTGCCGTTGACTACACAAATTCATACACATTGAGACTTGCTTTATATCAGAAATTGCAACGCTTAGAAAAACCATTCATCGAGCAAGTTTATCAGCAACTTAATGCAAACGAACCCAGCCTATTTCGAACAGGCAAGAAAAACCTAGCAGCAAAGTGGAAGCGAGACACAATGCGTGTATTGAAGTACTCGGCACTCGCACTCTTACTAGATGATACTGAGATCCACCAGGAGCGCTTTCTTTTCTGGTTTCAAACAATTATGCGTTCCTTTGGAGCACAACGTAGCTGCGATGCGACGTATACAGCATTGCAACAAGTTGCAATGCAGAAGCTTTCTGATGTAGAAGCCGCCATGTTTTGTCCAATCCTTGAGCTTAATCGGGTTGCTCTCGGAATAACATCTTGATCGATGGATAATTGGGGTTAGGTTCAGCTCCAGTGGCTATGCTAAGTAGCGAGCCATATTTACAATGTGCCCTTCCAAACCCCGTATCGACCGCTAAGCGGTCGATACGGGGTTTGGGGTTTTAGCTTTAATTACGTCCAGGTACTTACGACGTATTCGTCGAGGAGCGTCTCTCTCACAGAATTGTCAATCAATCGCAATATCATAGCTACTCTATATCTTGAGTAGTGATATCGCTTGTCTTATTGGCGCGACTGAATTCATCGACTAGCGTGTCATTGGAACTGTCATTTCCATCATCAGCCGATGCCTCATTCTTCTTCGAAGAAGCAATAGACTCATTCACAGGAAATCGATCAATGAGTGCGATCGCCTGCCGAGCTGTCCGTTTCACATCAGAAGAAATATGAGGAATATGGGGAATTTGGGACAGAAAATCAAGCGTCCGTCGCAGAATGCGAACCAGATCACCTTCATCAAGAGATGTATTTGAGCAGAGGGACGGCCAATCAGATTCCAATGCCCATTCTTCGATCAGTCCAGTCCAGTCATACTCTAGCCAGACGGGAAAAGCAACTTGGTAACGATGCTGAACCTTGAAGAGATCCCGACGTAGGTTTCTCAAGTCGTTTAGCGCAGAAGCGACGGCATCAGATGGGTCAATGTATGACCAGCTATCTGGACGAGTGACCTCTGTAACAAGAGCTGAGCAGGCCGAGGCAAACTGATGCGGTTCTAAGTGGTCGAACGTTCCTGATGCGATCGCCAACCCTAACCACAGCTCGTTATCACCACGAAGAGCCGCTGCAATTTGTCCTGTTTGAGTCGTTTCGACATCATCCAGGCAGTTAAAATGCTGCAACACTCGAATCAAATTCAAAAACTCCTGCCAGTAGCGCTGAGTTTTCTGATTCAGTTTTGCGCGTCGATCCGACAGTTCTTCTTCCAGCTTATGGAGACGAGCCATCTGCTTCAGAATTTTGCCAGGATTTCCCCACTGACGAGCAGGATGGTTTTTGAGCTGAGTATCAACCTCATTCATCCGAGCAAGTTGTGCGTTCACTTCTGGGGCAAGAGGAGTCTCAGGTAATTGGTTTGGAATTTGCTGAGCAATGGATTGACTGTCATCATTTCCTACTGCCGTTTGGCCGAGCTTGGGCCGTAATTCTGGCGGTGGGATGAGGCCCTTCACCTGATCAATGGGCGGTAGATCGTCATATATCGCCGCAACGTCAGACACTGCCACAATGTACCAGCGGTTATTATGCCCCAGCGCAACAAGGTAAGGGGCTTGCCCTGAGCCTGGAATCCTATCGACTAACGTTGCCGGAAGCGGAGCAGCCGTTTTCAAATGCTTCCCTTTCAGCGCAATGATTGTTCCACCCGCAGCGAATGATAGGGCGAGGGAGCACTCTTTTGATTGCGTATCTTCAGACTGGCGCTGCAAGATTTTCAGCAGACGGCGCTCTTCCTTCAATCGACCTGAAAGTTTTTCGTATTGCTCCAATACGTCATAGTCATCTACATGGGCAACCTGGGCAACTTGATGCTCAATGAGGGTTTCCAGATCGGCGATCGCCTTCTGCTGCGGAACTAGATGGAGGCTGGAGAGATACTGTCCAAAACTACGCTCAATCAACTCCTTGGCTTCTTCCAACGTATGGGTCTGGAGTAAGTTCAGAACCATGCCATAGCTAGGAGTAAATTGACTAATCAGCGGATCAGCGCCAGACACTGCTAAGTACGCGGCTTCGGATGCACCTTCAAATCGCGTTTGCACGGTCACCACATGACCTAACTCATCCATGCCCCGTCGTCCGGCACGACCAGCCATTTGCAAAAATTCGGATCCATTCAGCAAACGATGTCCGCGATCCGTTCGTTTCGAAAGACTCGAAATCACGGTGGTGCGCGCAGGCATGTTGATACCTGCTGCAAGGGTTTCAGTTGCAAAGACAACCTTAATTAAGCCCTGCTGAAACAACTCTTCAACGAATCCTTTCCATGCCGGTAGAATACCGGCATGGTGAGCGGCAACGCCTCGGTAGAGTGGATCAACTTGCCCTCGACGCGCCGCTTCAGGGTTTTGTTCTAAGAAGGCATCAATCTGAGATTTGAGCGCTAACGACTCTGCGTCACTCACCAAAGAACTGTGCCCCATCTCCTCAACAGCCTTATCACACCCTCGGCGACTAAAAATGAAGTAAATGGCTGGCAGCATCTCTCGCTTACGCAGTTGACTCAACACAAAGGGAATGCTGGGCGCTTTCATCTTGCCCTTTTGTTGTCCACGCTCTTTGAGCTTTGGGTTCACTGCCGTTTGCTTAGTGTTGAGCAACGGATGGAGTCCGTGGGGATTACAGAAATGAAACCGCAAAGGTACCGGTCGAAAATCTGAATAAATGAGTTCTGTCGGACCATGAACTGTCTGAATCCAGTCGGTGAGCTGTTCACTGTTGGCCACAGTTGCGGAAAGCGCAACCAACTGAATTTCTGGTAACGCATAAATAATGGACTCTTCCCAAACAGTTCCTCTCTGGCGATCATTCATGTAGTGACATTCATCCAGCACAACGGCTTCTACATGCGTGAGTGAGGTGCCAACTTGCCCAATGCTTGTGCCGTACAGCATGTTACGGAAAATTTCCGTCGTCATCACCAAAACGGAAGCATCTCGGTTAATCGATACGTCCCCCGTCAACAAGCCCACATTCTCTGAACCAAACTGCTGGCGAAAATCTCGAAGCTTTTGATTGGATAATGCTTTGAGTGGCGTCGTATAGAATACTCGCTTGCCCCGTGCCAACGCTCGATGAATGGCATATTCACCAATGAGCGTTTTTCCTGACCCTGTCGGCGCACACACCACTACAGAGCGTCCTGCATCTAATGCGGCGATCGCCTCGCGCTGAAACATGTCCAGCTCAAATGGAAAAATTGTCTGGAGTTCAGGCGTCACCAGGATATTGTTCGATGATGTATCGCGATCAATTGGCTGAGAATTCACATGTGACACACAAATGTAGGGCTGAATACGGGGGTATCTCTTCCCCTTACTATAGTTGACTTACTGCAATGCCACACCATACCGCATATGAGCACAAATACAGATGCCTGAGGGTTATATCCTGGTGTTTGTCAGCCATCACGACTCATGGGCATCAGACTCTTCATCGGGTGGACTCACCAAATCGCTTTCTGAATTTCTTTCTGATTTGGCATAAAGAACCAACTGCCATGCATTGACGATGGTAGCTTTTGAGAAACCCATCTCCAACAGTGCCACAAGCAGCACATCAAACACAGCATTCTCAGATGAGATTGTCTCAAGTAATCTCTCCCAAGCTGATGACGAGTCTGCCACCATCGCTTGTTGATGGGCTTCAATATGAATAGAAGGTATAGCCGTTGCAGTCGTAGACGTTGGACACTCAAGAGCCGACTGAGGGGCGATCGCCGCCATCAACCAGAGGCATTGCAAAACCTCACGTTGGTGACGAGTCAATGGGACGTCAGAAGCACAGAACTGAGTAAGGTCAATTGAGGTTGAGGTGTTCACAACTTTTCAGGGTCTCATTAAGCATACTCGAAACATTAGGTTAGGCTCGTATCATCAAAATGACGCGACACCACCACCTTTTTCCAACCTGTCTTGATACATGATTCAGTTATGCCGGATTTGCGAAATTTTCAAATGAGCGCGGATAAGCATGAAGCAACGTAAGAAACTGCTGTTGATCAAAGCTGCGGGGATCGCGTCGACTGCCTGATCGATCAACTGCTTGATGCGTTGTAATCCGATCATCAGGAACAGGAAGCCTCGCAACGAGCCACGCGAGAGATTGATATTGAGCATTCGTATAGCCGCTATGTCCTCGTTGATTTCCGCGCCCATCAGCAGGGGTTTCAAGAGACACATGAAACGCAAAATTATTCACAGATGGTGGAAATTCCGAATTAGTCTGAACAGTTTCTGCTCCGCTGGGGCCAGTAAATACTGAATTTCCGGCTCCAAAAGCGCGCATCTGAGGGTGAACAAGATGCACAATCGTCCCATCTTGGCGAATGAGACTGTGATAGCTGACTTGGTCAGCATCCCGCAAATGAGGCGTACGGAATAGATTAATCGCACTGCTGGCAGAGCCAACTGTCTCATGAAGCACGATGATAAGCGGATAGGTTGCCGGGTTACCGTAGATATCCGTTAAGTAACGTGGTCCGTAATTGGTTGGATCCGCAGGAACGATTTCTTCTCGGGGCGCATAGGAGGAAGCCACTGAAATGTTTGCGGTCTCTATGGAATTCTGTGATGGTTGACTGCCTTGCAGCAAACTTGCAGACTCCGTCATCACTCCAGGAATCGGAAGGCCAAATGAGCTTGGCACGAGGTCAGTCACGAAGGTTGCCGGCTGAGGATGCTGAGGTTCCCTCGCAGTGACAGTGTCCCCCCAATGCTGACTAAGGGCGATCGCCCCCATCAACAATGCCAAAAGAATGAACTGAAGACTTCTGACCCATACCGAATGCTTAACCCATCCTGCCATAACTCATACTATTCTCCGAATACGTCATCATTATTCTACAGAGACATTCTCTACATTCAGCACAGCACATGCCCAACAAACTGTACACTTAAAACTTCGTCTAGTTGAGCTTGGCGCGAATCAGGCTACCATTTAGGAGTACCCCAGAGGACACTCTCATGCCTCGCCTTACTCCCGCTCCCTTACACCTATCCGAGCAAGAACGAGAAGCCCTTCAGCACCTCATCAATCGCCAT
>JBCCWF010000058.1:0-19500 GCA_039194035.1 Cyanobacteria bacterium P01_E01_bin.6
CTCTCTAGCTAAATATCGATTGATCTGGTCATGGGAAAATCGTTCGCAATGGTCGGCATAGTTGGTCAGGGTATAGTTGATTTGACTGACCAGAAGATATTGACAATAGTCCAGGCGGCTTACAGAGTCGTTCATTGATTTACTATAGCGAATTATTACCTGTTTGTGGCTCTACTGCTCCTCTCGCTCTGCGTAAGTCCTATGATCGTCTAAATCGCCGTACGTTTCTGGCTTATGGCACAGCAGCCTTTGCCTCTAGTCTACTCATTAAATCCTGTGCCTCTCCGCCACCTGAGACGACGGAGAGCGGTGACGCAGAAGCAACCAGTGACACGCCAGAAAGCAGCGTCGCTAGCATTGCGATTGTGCTCCCCGGCGTGATTACCGATGGCGGATGGAATCAGCTCGGCTATGAGGGCGTCAAAACCGTTGCCGATGACTTGGGCAGCGAGTTTGCCTATGTGGAAAAGGTTGCCCAGGCAGATCAAACGGAGCAACTGGGTGAGTTTGCTCGCCAAGGGTATGGCGTGGTCGTGGGCCATGGCGGGCAGTTTGATGCGGCGATTGAGCAAGTTTCCGCAGACTTCCCCGACACCTTCTTTCTTGGTGTCAATGGCAACGTATCCGGCAGCAATTATGCGTCTGTGCAAACCAACTACAACCAAATGGCCTATCTGGCGGGCGTGATTGCGGCCACCATGAGCGACAGCAAGAAGCTGGCATATATGACGGGCCTAGAATTCAAAAGTACTCAGCAGCAGGGCAAAGCCATGGAGTTGGGGGCGAAATCTGTTGACCCAACGGCGGAAGTCGCGGTGACCTATGTGGGAGATTTTAACGATATTGCCAAGGCAAAGGAAGCGGCACTGGCGTTGATGTCGAGCGGGGTCGATGTAATTTTCCATAACCTAGATAATTCTGCACCGGCCGTGTTGCAGGCGGCATCAGACAACGGTATTTATGCCATTGGAAATGCGGTTGACCAATATGAATTGGCTCCCGATGCTGTCTTAACGAGCATGGTTCAAAATATTGGCGGTGCCATTACCTATGTCGCAGATTTGGCGGCCCAAGGGGAGGCAGAGGGCAAAAAATATGTGATTGGCCTTGAAACGCCAGAACTCATTAGTCTAGGGACATTCAATGAGGCTGTTCCTGATGAGTTGAAGCAGCAAGTGGAGGAGCTACAGGCCGCTATGGTGGACGGAAAGCTCACCTTTGAAGATGCCGAGGAGGATGGCAAGGCATCGGTCATCGTTGTGGAATCATAGAGGGTTATCCACACGTGAGACGGCATGTATGAGCTATTTGCGGTTAGACGGCATTACGAAGCAGTTTGGTACGTTTGTTGCCAATGATGCGATTGATCTCACGATAGAAAAAGGGACAGTCCACGCGCTACTGGGTGAAAATGGCGCAGGCAAATCCACCTTGATGAACATTCTATCGGGGTTGTATCAACCGGATGGAGGGCAGATATTTCTAGACAACCAACCCATCTCCATCGCCTCCCCAAAAGGGGCTATTCAGCATGGCATTGGGATGATTCATCAGCACTTTATGCTGGTGCCACAGTTGACGGTAACCGAGAACATTATTCTGGGAACCCGTCAGGGTATTGTCCTCAATCTGGATCAGAAGGCAGCTGAAATTGAGGAGATGGGGCGTGCCTATGGCCTGGATGTGCCGCCCTTAGCAACTGTGGGTGATTTAGCCGTTGGCATTCAGCAGCGGGTTGAAATTCTCAAAGTTCTCTATCGTCGAGTCAAGATTCTCATTTTGGATGAACCCACAGCGGTGTTGACGCCGGGGGAAATTGCATCATTTCTCGACATTTTGCGGCAGTTGGTGGCAGATGACCACACCATTGTTTTCATCACTCACAAGCTTGATGAGGTGATGAACGTGAGTGATGCGGTGACGATCTTGCGGCAGGGAAAGGTGGTGGCCTCGATGCCCACGGCGACGACCAATCGCCAGGACTTAGCCAAGTTGATGGTTGATCGAGATGTATCGGTGAATCAGCGATCGCCCCGCCCAAGTGCGTTATCCCAACCAGCCCGATCGCCGATGCTCAGCGTCAACAACCTGTGGGTGAACAACAGCCAACAGGTGGCGGCAGTTCGAGGTATTTCGTTTCACCTCCATGCGGGTGAAATCCTGGGTATTGCAGGAGTAGATGGCAATGGCCAGCGAGAACTTGCCGATGCGATCGCCGGACTGACACCCATCACATCGGGAACCATCGACTTCCCACAGCCACGCGATGCAACCCCAAGTAATGCAACCCCAGGCAATGCAACCCCAAGCAATGCAACCCCAAGCAATGCAAAACGGGCAGGGATTACCGTGGGCTATATCCCCGAGGATCGACAGTCTCAGGGATTAGTGTTGAGCTTTTCCATTGCTCGAAACCTGATTCTCAAAGCATTTCGGCAGTGGCCGTTCTGCAAAAACTGGCTGCTGAGACAATCAGCAATTCGCGATCATGCCCTCCGTGCCATTCAGCACTTTGACATTCGTGCTCAACATTCCAGTCTGAAGGCAAGCCAACTCTCGGGCGGTAATCAACAAAAGGTGATTCTGGCACGGGAGTTGGCAGGAGAACCCCAACTCATCATTGCCATGCAGCCGACCCGTGGTCTCGACATTGGTGCAACCGACTATGTTCAGACTCGGTTGCTGGAGCAGCGAGATCGGGGAGCGGCCATTCTCTATATTTCAACAGAGCTAGAGGAAGTCATGGCTATGAGCGATCGCCTTGCCGTTCTCTACAATGGCCAGTTTGTTGATGTATTAGCGGGTGAGGATGCCACGGTGGGACTCGTCGGTCTATTAATGACAGGTGGGGCAACAGCTGACGCCTCGATTGCCAACGAACACAGGAGCAATGCCCGTGAATCAGCCCTCCATTGAGAATCGCCCTCGTCCCCCGTCAGGGTTTTCCCAACAGGCGATGCAATGGCTATGGATCGCATTACCGCCGCTGGCTGCAATCGGGGCAGCGCTGCTTGTGGGTGCGGGGCTGATGGTTGTGGCCGGAGCCAGTCCGATTGTTGCCTATGGCGCGCTCTTTCGTGAATCCCTCACCACGTATTATGGGTTTGCCAATACCCTCACTAAAATGACGCCGTTGCTGTTGGTCAGTTTAGGCGTGCTGGTTGGACTACGGGCAGGGCAATTCAACCTAGGCGGGGAAGGTCAAATCTATATGGGTGGCCTCGGGAGCCTGATTGTTGGGCTGAATTTCCAGGGCTTGCCGATGTGGATTCACCTGCCCCTTGCACTACTGGGTGGCATGCTGTTTGGTGGGGCTTGGGCGGCGATCGCCGGATACCTGAAAGTGGCTCGTGGACTCAATGAAGTGCTCACGACGCTACTGCTGAACTATATTGCGCAGCATTTTGTGAGCTACATGGTGAATGGCCCGTTTAAGGAACCCGGTGCTCCCAGCCCATTTTCGCCACTGGTGGCAGAATCCGCGTTTTTACCCGGAATTTTGCCCAAAACCCAGGCCCATGCAGGGATTTTTCTAGGATTGGCGATCGCCCTTATATTGACGGTCGTGCTATCGAGTACCCCCTTTGGCTATCAAGTGGATATGGTTGGGCAAAACCCCATTGCAGCTCGCTATGCGAACATTCCCGTCGGCAAAACCATTGTCATGGTGATGGCGCTGTCTGGTGGTCTGGCTGGATTAGCAGGCAGTTGCGAAGTCCTTGGGTTAAAACACCGTCTCTTCGAGAATTTCTCTCCAGGCTATGGATTTGATGCGATCGCCATTGCGTTGTTGAGTCGGGGGAATCCGATTGCCGTGATTTTGACTGCCCTATTCTTTGGCACCTTGCGCAGCGGAGCCAATGTGATGCAGCGCAGTGCCAACGTCCCGTTTACGGTCATCTACGCCATTCAGGGATTAACGGTTTTGTTTATTGCGATTAGCCTGGCCCTGCTTGAGTTTAGAAACAAGCGATCGCCCGTGGTGGAGGCGGCCTCCCTCACGCCACCCAATGCTGGTACGCCTGCATCCGTTCCTGATTAATTTCCTGATCCCTGTCATCCCTCACTCTGTATGGACGCTCAATTCACCTTCCTTCAAGATTATGTGCTTGCGAGTATTCGCCTCACGGTTCCCCTTGCCTATGCGGCCTTGGGCGGTCTGTTGTCTGAGCGTTCGGGTGTTTTGAACATCGGTTTAGAGGGGATGGTGTTGACGGGAGCGTTTGCTAGCTCAGCCGTTGCGTTGATGACGGGAAACGCATGGTATGGACTGATAGCGGCGATCGCCATCAGTAGTCTGGTAGGACTCGTTCATGCTGCCCTGTGTGTGAACTTACGCGTGAATCAATTGGTTTCTGGGTTAGCCATTAATTTAGCCGCTGCTGGGTTGACGGCGTTTTGTGCCCGGATTCTATTCCCGAGCGGCACCGTTGCTCTGCCTAAAATTAATCCTCTTCCTATTCCACTACTCCACTCTATTCCGGTGCTTGGGGCTTTATTTACCCAAGATATTCTGGTCTACGGGTTACTTATTCTTATCCCCATCGGCAGCTATCTTCTGTTTCACAGTTCCTGGGGGTTAGCACTCCGAGCCGTCGGGAATTATCCACGCGCCGCTGATACGGCGGGTCTATCGGTATCGTGGGTGCGCTACATCAGCGTCATCTTATGTGGTGCGTTGTGTGGCATTGCAGGAGCCTATCTCGCCCTCGTTCATGTCGGATTTTTCACCGAAGGGATGAGTGCTGGAAAAGGGTTTATTGCTCTGGCCGCCTTGATTCTAGGGCGGTGGAATCCCGTGTATACAGCCTTAGCCTGTTTACTTTTTGGCGCGACCGATGCCCTGCAACTTCGGATCCAGGCATTTGGAATAGACATCCCCTATCAGTTCTTGTTGATGTTGCCCTATGTTGCAGCTCTATTGGCATTAATCGGCATTGCGGGGAAAGCCACGCCCCCCGCAGCTTTGGGTTTGCCCTATTCGAAGGAGAGTAAGTAGTCGCAATCCCTTCTTTTGTGTGAACACATGATTTGGCAAACTTTACAAAGAAATGATAGGGCGATCGCGCCGACGTCAGCTTCTACGAGCATGATTCTTATTGGAATTTAGGCTAAATCCTAAAAATCACCACCTATAGTAGGGGAAAGCATGTCTTGACCCTACCAGTAGAGTAAATTGGGGACTTCGTCTAAACTCCAGTTCTTACCAAGGGCTGCTGATCATGGTGAAACTTGCCCAGTAGATGGGATGCGATAAGTCGAGGCTGTCATTGCCAGACAGCTCCTCTGGCAAATCAATTGGGCCACGGGATACCACCAGCGATCCCTCTTCAAAGCGGATATCACCTCTCAGCATCCGAATCTGCGCTTGACGCAAGGCTTCTGCTTTTGTGGATGCCAGCGGCAACTGCCGATAGAACTCACTCATGAGTGCCAACGTCCCCGCATCACTGACGTACCAAAAGCTGGCCAACGCTGACTTCACCCCAGACTGCAAGGCCAGCCCCGCGAATCCGAGTTCTGCTTTTGAGTCGCCGAGTGCCGTATTACATGCACTGAGGACAAGTAATTCAATCGATGGAGTGTTCCAGCCGACCTCACGCATCTTATCCAAGGTGAGCTGGGTATCCCAAAATTGAATGTAAGAATCTTGGGGATCTCCTGGACGGAACTCCGCATGAGTGGCCAAGTGAACAATGTCAAAGGATTGGGATGCCAGGAGTTCATTGAGCGTTGGCAACACGAATCCCTGGTTGAGAAAGGAACGCCCTTGCCAGTCTTCATTATTCGGCGTGGCGACACGCAGTTCCCACAAGATGCGAGATAGCTCAATGGGAACGGCAGGTAACGGACTCTGATTTTCAAATTCAGACGCCCCCATTGCCAGAATCTGGCCTGGCTCAATGGCGGCATACTCGGTTTGAATCAGGTTGAAGGCAGGAATTTGGCTGATGCTGTACTTTTCAACCAGGAATTGCTCACCATCATGGAGAGCCGAGAGGGGTAGACCTCGAACCCCATCGCCGAGGCAGACCAACAGTGTATCAATGCCTTCAGGTTCCAGGAATTCGGCTTCAATCGGTTCAATAATCCATTCGTGGAGTTGTTGTGCCGATTGTAAGTATCGGTTGTCGCGAATCACCTTCAAGTCACGTTGAAACTGCTGAGTGACGCTAACCACAGTTGACTTGGGGACATCATACAAATCTCGTATGATGGTCTCTCCATTTGCTGTGGTTAACACCAAGTGGAGGTGAGTCATGCGAGGCATGACCCAGAGAACGGCTGGGGCTGTCCCTGTTTCTTCTCCAATTTGTCCTAACGTCGCCGCAATATCGCTGGGGTCTTGGGTAACGTCTGCCAGGTTTTGACCAAAATAGGTTTCAAATTCTCCTTCTAACCGTCGCTCCATTGCCATAACCTTTTCCGAGATGGTTAACGGCATAGACTCGGGTTCGGATTGCTGTGACCAACCCGGCCTAGGTAGCGCAATCAATAGGGGAAGGAGGAGTCCGGCTGCAATCAATACGGTGAATCGGTATCTCTTAAGAATAGAGCGTAGAGCATGTGCAAATGAGCGAAAAGGTTGCATGGGAGGCGATGTCTAATTTCAAATCGAATGTGAGTGAATCGTTACTCATCACTACATCAATTCAGAGTCGTTCTCCGAGCATTTTTACGAAGAGTACCCCCTTCGATTGAATCTATGCAGCAATGATCCTTCCATTGTATCGGTCGAATTATTTTGCAAGATTCAGTTGATGGGGCTTATAAGGGACTGGCTAGACAATAAAGTACCAATAGAAGGGCGGCGGGCTACGTCCGCCGCCCTTCTATTGGGTATCTTTTTTATTTGCAGATTCCTAACGTAAGCCGAGAAATGTTTAAGGCGGAATGGTGAGGCGCTAAGCGCCCCACCATTCCGCCTTGAAAGACGCTAAAACTCACCTATTTTGCATGTTTTGGCGGTTGTCCGCCGCCGGATGCGGGGACAACCGCACAATCTAAATAGCTAACAACTAGACAAGTCGTTCACGGTACTCATGCCATGCATGAATGGACATACATGCATCCATTGAGGCCGCTATCTACAACTTAAGCGAGCACGAAATCAATATTTGATGCACCTTGGGCCTTACCCTGACCGGAACGAATTTCCTCTCCAGCAATATCAACTGCAAACGGCGTAGTTTGCAATTTGAGATTGTAATCAGATTCGCTAGACGTATAGCCCACACTCGCAATCATCGATCGCCCTGCATCCGTATATTCAAACGCCATCATCTGATTCTTATCTTGATCGTTGTCTCGTGCCCAAATCACCATGTATTGCTTCCCTTGGTATTCAAATACTTTGGGAGAACGGTTGGGCACATAGCGGCCTGGTTTGCCAAAGCTCTTGTCAAGGAACGTTTGGACAGAGCTAGGCTCTACCTTGGCATAGGCCAACTCTTCTTCAGTGGCGGGCTCAGCATCTTCCACCGTTTCCTCAACCGTTTCTTCTTCATCCCGATTCTTGAGATAGTCAACTGCTTTTTTGGTGGCGATCGCCCCCACCGCAGCGACTCCTGCCCCAATCAAAATATTCCGCAACTTGCTCATAATTTTGCTCTCAACAACACGTACTGGTTCTAGTGCCAGGTGAATCATTATCCTGCCGTTTACCGCCAACATTCTAGGATGGCTTTGCAGTAGAACAACGATCGATTTCCTTAAAAGTTCAGCGGGTTGAGAAAGATGTGGCGGCTAGAAGTTTCAACATGTCCACCGTTGGCCGAACGTCATGGGTTCTAATCAACGTGGCTCCTTTCAAAACGGCGGTTGCGGTTGCTCCGAGACTCCCATACAGTCGCTCGCTAATAGGCGCAGGATTGTCAGCACCTCGCAACATTGCGCCGATGGTGCTTTTTCGAGAAATCCCCATCAACACTGGATAACCCAGTGAAAGGAAGGTATCTGTTTCGGCAATGAGCTGCAAATTTTCATCCACAGACTTACCAAATCCAAATCCTGGGTCGGTCACAAGTTGCTGTGTTCCAGTGGAAATTGCAACGTCAATCGATTGCTGAAGGGAGTCGGCAACAGCGGTCACCACATTGTCGTAGTGATGTTCATGGGGCATGGCACCCGGTTGCCCTAGAGAATGCATGAGAATGAGTGGCACCTGATAGGTTGCGGTAACGGTGGCCATCTCTGGAAAGAGTCGGAGTCCGGTGATGTCGTTGATTAGGTGGGCACCGACCTCTAGGGCTGCTTCCGCTACCTCAGGTTTGTAGGTATCCACGGAGATGAATGCCTCTGGGAACCGCTGGGCGATCGCCTCTACCACTGGAATGACGCGTCGCTTTTCTTCATCTGCCGGAACGGCTGCGGCACCATCCCCATACACTGAGCCTTTGGGACGACTCGACTCTCCACCAACATCAATGATGGAGGCTCCTTCCTGTAGCATCTGCTCTACTTTGAATAGAGCGATATCCAAATCAACGTACAAGCCGCCATCAGAAAACGAATCTGGGGTGACGTTCAAAATGCCCATGACCTGGGCGCCCTGTACGATACCTGGTCGACAATCGAGCGATCGCCCTCGACAGTTCAATACAAATCGGTTGTCATTGGATTCGTCGCTCATTTACTTGCTTGGGGTAAACATTCTTGTGCTTCACGACTTGGCAGTGTTTAAAGAAGACATGAGGGTTTGGGGTTATCACTGGAGCCGAGAAAAATGTAATGGATTCTGGGACGCTCTGCGCCCTAGAATCCCGCCTAAAAATAAGCTGGGTCATGGGTCATGATAGGTGCTGCTGGCGTTGTTCACCAGTCAATCCGAAGCCCTTGGTTCTTCAGATGCACTTGCAGATCGTCCATGTGCCCATCGACGATGATTTGGTTGGGATCGATCGCCAGGTCATGGTCGGTGACCAGCCACCCTGCGGTGAACCCTGCCGCTGCCCCAATGCTCCACTCGCCATAGTGAATGCGGGTAATGGCATTCACGATATGGGTGACGGCGATCGCCTTGCCTCCCACGAGCATGTTGTCGACGCCTTGAGGCACCAAACTTTCTAGCGGAATATACGTTGGTCTGACGCGCCCCTCATTCGCGGGCGCACCCGACGCCTCCAGCGAGGGTTCCCAATTTCGATATCGGCATCCATGAATATCAACGGAATAGTGCGTCAGTGCCACCGTGGTCGGGCGCAAATCCCGTGTTCCTGGCAAATCCCATCGCACATCTTGTTCTCGTACCATGAACTCGTCCTGTCCATAGGCCGGATAACCAATGATGCGTCGACCCTCCCGAATGTAGGGCACCATGCTCAATCCAGATTCGGTTCCCATGGGAGAATCGATCCCATCCAGCACGCTCAACGGATAATTTGGGAGGGCCTGAGTTTCCAGCAACCATCGAGCAAAGAGCAGTGCATGGCTGGATCCTTGTTTCAGGGCACTGACTGACAGGCCACCCATCCAATTTCGATATTGATTGGATGTCTGTAAGCGCTCTTCAGTCAAAATCAAAGGGGGATTCATCCAATTCCAGTCATTACCTGGGTTCCAGTTGACCAAGGTCATATCTCCGGGAATTGGAGTTCCACCCGTGGGGTCATTTTGAATCAGGCTAACGACCCGCCGATAGTTAAAAAAGCTGCGACCCGAAAAGGTAGGAAAGCCATTGAGCGAATACGCGCGCCAATGCTCAATCAGGTTATAGTCCGACTCCTGCTCTTGTAAGCGTTCGAGACTCGCACCTCCGTCATCTCGAATCGCTAGGATGAAGGGCAGGGTGAAAGCCTGGGTACATTCTGGATTACTCTGCCCCGGTGCATTGGGCTCACCCGTTATCGATTGCGCTTCTGAGCCTTGGCGATGGGGAATTTGAGCCCAGCCAACGAGTTCTCCTGTGTCGGTGGCATCAATGACAATGAACTCCTCTCCAGGGGGAGGTTCAATCCGAAGGGGAATTTTGCGAAATTCATCCGTGTCAGACCAGCCATACCACACTGGGAGTTCTTCCCAGAGCTGTCCCTTGGGCTGATACTGCTCGTTCAGGGGTTCACGACGAACGGCATGGATGGCGGTGATGCGACGACCATCGTCACTGAATTCGGCTCCTTTAAATGCCGTGGATGTGGCCCATTGACTGTTGGGGGCATATTGGGACACGTCTTCCAGCAGAGCTGTGGATGCGCGATCGCCCGCCTCTGGTAAAAAGCACAGAGGGCCAACCCAGCAACTATTCAACTGTTCAACGCGACGAGCCCCTCCACCCGTCCAGCCTGGAAGCTCAATCGATTGTTTCTCGATGATTGACTTGAATCGTTTCCAACTGGATGAAAATTTATCGCTCCACCGCATGGTCCACGACTCATCAATCGCAGAAACCCCCTGAGAACTAATCTGTCCGCCAAGCCACGGCGTCACTTCAATCAGACATGTCTGTGCTCCGGAGGCCATGGAATGGGATGCAGCCGCGATGCCCCCTAGGGAACCGCCAATCACCACCACCCGACATTGCCACACGTCTTCTGCCGCTGGCAATGGATAGAGCTGTGGCCGTCCATTGCGAGGTGGGACGGCCACAGACGCAAGATCGGATAATGTATTCAGCCGACTGGTCGCTGTCAGTAACACCATCTCTTCAACGGGTTGGGTAGACAGAAACCGCCAGGCCGTATGACCCATGATTAAGCCGCCCAGAGCAATGATGCCCGAGATCGAAATCATCGGCCATATGCGGCGACGGGGACGCTGAGAAGAGGCTCGCCCGGTTGCGTTGGATGTGCTTGATGTCAGCTTTTTGACCTGACCTGAGTGCTTAGGGCGTCGGTCTGAGGGGTACCTCACGCTACGAGATCCTTCCTGAAAGTATTGATTGGTTTCGCCCCAATCATAGGCGCGTTTTCAGGAAAATTGCTCTGTTAACCGAGATTTTGGATGGAGTCCGTTACCTTTTAAACACTTTCATCTAGGAACACGTAGGAACACGACTTGGCACTCTTCTCAAAGCGACGACGACGGGATGAGGGTTTTGGGCGCGCAACGCGCGGGTAAAGCACTAGCTTGCTCACATCTGTGTATCCCTTACAAATCAATACTAGATTAACATCTAACGATTTTCTTAGGAGAAACGGTCAGTTCTTCATTCACCATCTTTCACCATATTTGCCTGCTAGTCTGGTGAATAGATGGTGAACAGTGGAGAGGAACTGGCACATGGATTTGACGGGTGTAAATCGTAGGCTAAGAGATGCTGGCATTCGAGTCACACTTCTGCAACGAAAAAACTGGCTCTACCTTCGAGCCGTTTTACCTCCCAAACCAGATTCAGAAAAAGTCAAACCCTATCGTCAAGAAATCACTCGCCCTCGAACCGGTTTACCAGCTACGACTCAAGGAGTGAGAGCCGCAGAAAAATTGGCCATTGCCCTTTGGGGTAGCGTCATTGACGGTAGCTTTGAGTGGGATAGCTGGCTTGGCAAAACCGCCCGAGAACATCGCCCCATCAACGAATGGGTCGATGAGTTTCGAGAAAAATGGATGAGCCAGGCGAAAACCAGTCCATCCACCTGGGAACGTCATTGGCAACGCGCCTTTAACCGATTGCCTCAAGATGCGACTTTAACCGCTGATGTCTTAATCAGTACGCTACTCTCGATTGATTCTGCGACTCGTGAGCGAAATCGAACCACCGTCTATTTCCAACGACTGGCGGATTATGCAGAGCTTGAGATTGACTTGAGTCCCTACAAAGGAGAATACCGACGAGGACGCTCTGAAGCCTCCCGAGAGTTACCCGAAGATGAGGTGATTGCTCAGTGTTGGCATCAGATTCCAGATCCCCAGTGGCGATGGGTCTATGGAGTGATTGCAGCGTTTGGACTGCGTCCTCATGAAGCCTTTTTTCTACGACCTACCGATGATTCATTTCTGTGGGATGTCACCGATGGCAAAACAGGGCCTCGTCAAACGTCCGCGCTTTACCCTGAATGGGTCACGCAATGGGATTTAGTGAATGGCTCTCCCCCTCAGCTCAGTTATTCAGAATTTCAGCAGTATGGCAATCAAGTGACCTATCACTTTGGTCGATGCAAGCTTCCATTTGTCGCTTATGATTTACGCCATGCTTATGCAGTAAGAAGCATCAAGTTTGAGATTCCAGTGAGTATTGCTGCACGAATGATGGGCCATTCGGTTGCCGTTCACACGAAAACCTATCACCGATGGCTATCCGCAGCAGAGCAAAAAGCAGCCTATCATCGAGCGATTTCAAATGGCCCTAAAGCGCCTTCCGTTTCTGAGGTGGGTGTTTAAGACGTTTTCTTGCTGCTGGCATGTTGACAAAGTATCGAGCCTTCTTCGTTCCAGGACGCCTCCGGTCTTCGATTTCAATGCCGACTCGAAAGAGACCATCTTCGATATCCCGATAGATTTGTCGTTCGCTTTGATAGCCCAAGGCTTGAACAGCATCTTTGAGTGATAAGACACTGGGTTCCTTTTGATTGGCGACTCCGAGCATTTCGGCGAGAACTTGACGAACCTTGAGTTCAACGAGACGTTCCACTTCACTAAGAGGGATTCTAGGTTCCATTGCTATCCCTCCTCTCAGGCTCATGAATCTCATTAACGCTGTCTGTATCCAAAGGTGAGATTGGTTCCTCTTGAGAGTGCGGTGGAGGAATAACAGCAGTTGTTAGCTGATATCCATTTCGCTCTGGGGTTTCAGTTTTTTGAGGATCTAGGCTGTCCAGGTTGTGCCAACGGTCTGAATGCCCTGTTACTAAAGGCTCAAAGGTTGGGCTAACTTCATGGCTGACCTCTTCAGAAGGTTGGGCAGGATGGTCAACCTCAGACTCAAACGATGAATCATATTCTGGACTCACCCAGACTCGTCGCCGAATCCCTCGAAAAACTTTCCGAGTCGATATCCAACTGATGCTTTTGAGCACATCACTGACTCGCATCTCATCTCGCTTCGACTGGTTACCGACCTCAATCTCTAAAGCTTGGCTGAGTAGCTCTGCAATGGTGATTTCATCGATGTGGCTATCACGAAGATAAGCCACAATCCGACCCATCCAGGGGTCCTCATGTTGATAAGCGGCATTTAGTTCAGCCGCGATCACCTCTTCGTCATCACTTAAAAAGACAGGATAACCAGATTGATACAGCGCAAGAGCCGCTGCCCAAATTTGGTCGCGTTCTCTCTGAAGTAAATCCAAATCAATCCGATGCTGAACTGGAACGACCCAAAACCGTCGATTTCCTGTGGCATCACTCAAGAATTCACTCTGGTTGGTCGAACCGACAATAATCGATCGTCGTTTTAATCGGATCGCATGTCTTCCATAGGGAGGACGAACCGTATCAATCTGGCAAGAGAGAAATGCCTTGACGCCACTGGTATCTTTTTTCCTCAAGATGCCTTCCAGCTCTCCCCATTCAACAAACCAGAACTGATGCAGTTTCAATCGCTCATCTCGTTCATTGGCGGCTCCCATCGAGTCATCAAACCAATCACTTCCAGCCAGGGTTCGAAAGAAGCTTGATTTTCGATATCCTTGTGGGCCTTGAAGAATCAGGGCGGTATCGACTTTACAGCCTGGGTTAAAGACTCTGGCAACAGCAGCGACTAGGGTTTTAACGAGAAACGTCTGATAAATCGGTTGGCTGAGACCAAAGTATCGTTTTGCCATGCCCTCAAGGTTCTGAATCGATGAGCCATAAGTTTGACCACATTGCTCTAGGTATTTCCGAACTGGATGAACGCAATTGAGTCGGGCTAATCGGTTAATGATGGTGAGACAATCAGCGGTTGATACCTGAATGCCATGCTCTAGGGCTAGAGTGAGCCTAAGATCATCAGGTTCCTCGACGACAGAGTCATTGAGTTCAATCTGGTTGGTCAGTTCATTGAAGCGAAGCGACTTTCCCAATGCGGCTTCAATCTCGTGGTAGGTCTGAGCTAGTTTCGGAAGCTCTTTGGGTGGTGTCTGACTAGACTGGACTGAAACGTTTTGAGGATGGAATTCTAAGCTCTGGACAACAGCTTTTATCCGATCTCTTGCGTCATTCGCGTCAATTGTCCAATCCGCTGCATCCCATTTAGGTGGAGCGGTTGGGTTAAGCTCCAAGGGATTGAGAATCGAGGCTTGAATTCCGTTCTGCTGACATGCTGTGAGCAATGCCTCTGCTGACTTGTATCCTTGCTCATCGTTATCTGGCCAGATGACAAGCGAGCGAGGCTGAAGTTTTTTCGGTCGTTTGACAATGTCATCAATGTATTGACCTTCACCCCCTTGGTTACAGGTGGCTGAAAAGCCCCATTGACGCAGTGCTTCAACACAAGTTTCACCGCCGACAAAGAAGAGAATCTTTTCACGTTGGATGGTGTCTTCTCGGTAGAGTGGCCAAGGATCTGAACCTCTGCCCCATTTCCAGCCCTCACCATCCCAGTACTGTGGCCTGACCAACTTGGTTTTCAGGGTTCCGCGTCTATCTTTGTAGACGGCTCGCCGATCGCTCCACTCTCGCCGAAGCACTCGTTGAGTTGGGCTGTACTGAAAGGTGATCGCCTTTTCAAAGGCAGCAGTTTTCAGGTCATGCTTCCCTGTCCGCTTCCATGTAGCCTGGATTGGTTTGTTGTCACAGGTTTGAGCATGGCGTTTTGGGCGAAAGATAAAACTGCCGTTTTTAGCTCGCGTTTTAGCAATCGTCCAGCCTGGAGGAGCTTGTTCAGACCGATGACAGACAACAGCACCATCAAGGAGATGCAAGCACCAATCTGGTTTTCGGCAAATAGGGCAGGGATAATCGGCTGTGGCCTCTTTCCCTGCTTTAGCATGACTATCAAAGTATTCCATTGATTAATCTGAGCGTATCCATCGCGAGTACACTCAGATCCTTCAATAGTCGAAAAATGGGAGAAGAACCGACCATTACTGAACTCTCGTAGCCTACCATTGAGAGCAAAAACGACCATTCTTTCCGGTTGGGAGGTTGGGCGTTTCGACCATTGCAGAGGTGAGGTTTATATTTCTTTGCAATCTGGGAAAAGATGTTCGATATCTCAATATGAAGCATTGTCTTTCTATCACTTCGGCGAGATAAGACCCTGCGTAGTTCAGGCTAGATTTCTCTTGTTACCGAAACAGAATTTGAAAATATCTGTAGAAATGTCTTGAGCGGCTGAAGATGTTTTGTACTCTTTGAGAAGTTAATAAGCTGTATTTGAATGTGCTGGAGATGCATATCAACAAGTTTCAGGCCGTTCTGACAGGTATTATTGCTCCCTGGTTTATTGCAGGTATAACGTTACCCCCGTTTTTATCCCAAACAGGTGCCTTAGCTTCTGGAACAGGATCATCACCTTCAATTAACACGACATCTCAGCAAATATCCTCCTTAGAAGATCGCACTCTCCAAATCTGGCGAGAAAATCGATTTTTTATCATTCTGGCAGTAATACTTACAGGAAGCTATCTGGGAGTTCTATGGATTAGACCCTTATGGTTACTGAAACTTCCCTCGAAGGACATTTCCGTGCCGTGGACAAATTGGAAGATTCCTCTGGGAGTAATGCGGGCTCTCAAATACCGCAACCGTGTCCTTGATTTCTGGATCAACCAAAATTGGAAAACAGCTAAAGAGGTCTTCTCCAGACTAACTACTGTAGAGGAGCGGGATATTCACATTAATCTTCCTGTTTACATTGATAGGCAGTTTATTGACGAGCTAGATGGCCAAGCAATTGGTGCAATATTCGCTAATAAACCAGCAATATTGCTCATTACAGGTGAAGGGGGATCTGGAAAAACTAGCCTTGCCTGTCAAATTGCCCATTGGGGTTTCGATAAACGACTCAAGAAACATCGCATGTTGCCTGTACTCATTGAAACCGAATTGGATGAGCAACGATCGCTGTTTGAGGCAATTCGTGGACAGTTGAATGCACTGACGAACCAGGCTAATCAAGAAGAACCTATTGCTCCTGCTCTGCTTGAGAAACTACTCTCCCGTCAACGCGTTTTGGTTATTGTGGATCATCTCTCGGAAATGAGCGAGGCTACTCGCAAACAGGTCACGCCCGAACTTGCAGATTTCCCTGCTAAAGCATTGCTAGTTACCTCTCGTTTGAATGAATCTTTGGGGAGTGTGCCCAAATCAGTATTGGAGCCGCTTCGAATTGAAGGGAGTCGGCTTTCCCGATTTATGGATGTCTATCTGGAACAGCGAGGAAAAAGGGATTTATTCGTAGATGAGGATTATTTTGATGCTTGCCGTCGTTTGTCGCGCATGGTAGGTCAGCGAAATATCACCGTTTTGCTGGCTCGGCTTTACGCTGACCAGATGATTGAGCAACAACAGGGGGCAGGGGGTATTCTTCCTGCATCTGTACCGGAATTGATGTTGAGTTACTTGAACCAGCTTAATCGCACGATTGAGTCTGAGAACCAGCGTGATGATTTAGAGGTGCAGCAAGATGCTCAACGCATTGCTTGGGAGTGCTTGAAGCAAACCTATCGTCCGACAACTGCAAAGAAGGAAGATGTTATTTCTGTACTGAAAGACTCAAAAGCAGAATCAGACGATGCTTATGGGAGGCTAGACTACCTGGAAAATCGACTCCGCTTGTTGCAAACTCTGGAACCGAGAGACAGGCTCCGTATCGTGCTGGACCCGCTGGCCGAATATCTGGCGGCACTTTGCCTTGTAGAATACTGCCAGGAAAATCCAGAAACGTACTGGCAGCAGTTTATCAATTCGATTGAGCCAATGTTAGAACGTACTAACGACCCACCAGAAGCAATTCAGGGTTTCTTGCTGGCTGTGCGGGATTGCTGTTTGCTAAAGCAAGTAGAAGCTCAAGTACCTGTACAGGTACCTGAGCAATTAGCTCAAAAAGCAGGGTTTGACCCAGAGGAATTACGGCAAATTGAGGAAAAACGGCGCATTCGATTGCTTATCTCCGAACTCTCTGCTCCGGAATTAGAGTATCGAATTCGAGCAACAGAAGATTTGGGTAGTCGTGGCATGGCAGCGGTAATGGCTGTGCCCAACTTATTGGGGATGATGGAGAACCCGAATCAAGCGACTGAAGCAAGACAAGCAGCAATGCAAGTTTTGGGTAGTTTGGGTAAGCTTAGCGAATCTCTAAGAAACGAAATTGCACCGCGACTGATGGCACTGCTTCATAAAGACTCTGACATTCTTGATGTACGAAGGAGTGCAGCTGAGGCTTTAGGCATAATGCAAGCTGGAAAGTCTGAATTATTAGATATCCTCGAGAATGAATCCCAACCTCTGCTTATACGCCAGGGGGCTGCTCGCGCTCTTAGCCTGATTGGTGCCCCCAGTGGGGAACCTATACCCATGCTGATTGTGGAATTGAGGGAGCGACAGACCACAACTCAGGTGAAGCAAATTAGAATCTGGAAGGAAGAGTTAGCGCCAGACCTCTCCTTGAATTTAGTTGCTATTCCATCAGGCGAATTTTTGATGGGGTCACCACCAGACGAAGACCGTCGAGACTGGTATCATTCCTCATTTCCTGAAACCAATGGACTAGATGTGGAAGCACAACATCTAGTTAGGATAGCCCCCTTTCGAATGAGTCAATTTCTCATCAATCAAGCACAATGGTCATTTATTGCTTCTTTGCCACAAGTCAATATAAGTCTTCCAAATAATCCAGCTAACTTTAGAGGAATGAATCTTCCTGTCGATAGCGTGTCCTGGAATAATGCACTGGAATTTTGTAATCGTTTGACACGACTAACAGGGAAAAAATATCGACTTCCCTCTGAAGCTGAATGGGAATATTCTTGTCGTGCTGGCAGGATCAATGCTTTCCATTTTGGTGATCGTATTGACACAGAGATTGTTAACTATGACGGTAGGTTTATTTATAAATCTTGTAGCGTCGGTAAGTTCCGTCAAACAACAACAGATGTAGGCAGTTTCGGTGTTGTAAATGCTTTTGGTTTAGCGGATATGCATGGCAACCTTTGGGAATGGTGCTTGGATCATTGGCACCCCAGTTATGAAAATGCGCCGATCGATGGAAGTAATTGGATTATCAGCGGTGACGACTGCTATAGGTTGCTTAGAGGTGGTTCTTGGTGCTCTTCCCCTGAACTATGTCGCTCTGCAATGCGTCATCGTTATAACCCTAACGTGATCAATAATAATATAGGATTTCGGGTTGTTTGCAGCTTTTCCTAGGTAGTGCTCTTGAGGGATTGATCCGAAAGGTTTCATCAAGTCTTCTAAAGAAAAGCCTAACCTTGTTTCAGCAGCAACTGCTTCTTGGTACTGCTCCCGAGACGACTGCGGCTCTGTATTCCTTAACCATGACTACTACAGCGTATTTAACAATCTCATCAAATTCCATTTTGGTTGTGTTTCTCCCTAAACTCTTCGTTAAAGCTCCTGTACATCTACTCTGGGTCAGAAGAGTCTAAACCTACTCCAGATATACGTTTTCATCTTTAAAGAGCCCCATTGCGAGATACAACACCGCCAAGTTCTTGAGTGTCGTTTGAGTAGAAGGGTGATCCGGTCCAAGCGTTTGCTCACGAATTGAGAGAGACCGCTGATAGAGTGGCACAGCTTCGTCATACCGTCCCATCATCCGGTACAGAACAGCCAAGTTATTGAGTGTCGTTGCCGTATCAGGATGATCCGAGCCAAGCTGCTGTTCACAAATGGCTAACGCCTTTTGATAGTAAGGCTCAGCCTCCTCATAGCGATTCATCGAATGGTAAAGCTCAGCTAAGTTGTTGAAACTGGCCGCTGTCAAGGGATGGTCAGGGCTTAGATGCTGTTCACAAATAGCCAGAGATCGTTCATAGAGCGGTTCGGCTTCTTCGTGTCGCTCTGTGTCTCGGTAGAGTTCAGCCAGATTGTTGAGGCTCGTTGCTGTCGTAGGGTGATCAGAACCGATTTGCTCCTCACAAATGTTGAGAGATCGTTCATAGAGCGGTTCAGCCTCCTCATATCGCCCGATAGTTCGATACAGCTCGGCGAGATTATTCAGGCTACCTGCGGTGTCAGGATGATGTGTGCCAAGCCTTTCTTCATGAATGCTGAGCGTCTTTTGATAAAGCGGCTCAGCTTCCTCATACCTCCCCATTGAATGATACAGCTCAGCCAGGTTATTGAAGCTTGTTGCCGTTAAAGGATGATCCGAGCCAAGCTGCTGCTCGCAAATGGCTAACGCCTTTTGATAGTGAGGTTCAGCTTTTTCATACTGTCCCAATGAGTGATAAATCTCAGCGAGGTTATTGAGAGCGGTGGACACAGATGGATGGTCAGCGCCCAGCTGTTGCTCATAGATCGTCAGTATTTTTTGATAAAGTTAGGACTTACGCAGCAGCCATGGACAGAGAAGGCTGTTTGAGTTGCTGACAGAGATAGTGGTCGAGCAGCCCATGCTTGAGTTGGTAAATGGTTTGCCCCATCTGCTGGGCCAACTCATTGAGGCGAACCCACACCAGA
>JBCCWF010000059.1:0-19416 GCA_039194035.1 Cyanobacteria bacterium P01_E01_bin.6
ATCCTACAGGGATTCAAGTGAGTGATGAGCAGTTTGATTCTATCCTGATTGAACATGACTCTTTTCATGGGGAATGGAATTACCAAATACGGCCTTCGCAACAACCATAACTGTTCAAGTTATTTTTGCGTAACTCCTAAAGACGTTTGAAACACTTTATTTAAGGCCAATTTCGCATGTTTTTAATATGGCGTAACTCAAGATTTTGAGTTACGCCATATTAAGTTATGAGCCTGTAAGTTGCAAAATGCATCGGTCACCAGGTCATTACGGTAGCGTTGAGGTGAGTTGACTGACATGAAATAGACATAGAGGGCAGCAATCATGAGCTTTCAAAGAATCTTGGTGGGTCTCGACTTTTCTCCACTCAGTGATGATGTCTTTCGAGAAGCCCTTGAACTTGCCTGCCACAACAAAGCAGATCTGTTTCTATTTCATTGCATTAGTGTTGATACGCTGATGACGCCCCCACCATTTTCGGGAGAACTGGGTCTATCTCCCCATCTTGTTGATCAGGCGTATCATATCCAAACGATGCAGCTTCAGGAACATACGCAGAAGGCGATCGCCCAATTCAACCACTACAAAGCCCAAGCTGAGCACCATGGTCTCTGGGCTGATTTTGAATATCAGGTCACCGATGCAGGGGCGGGACTATGCCGAAAAGCTCAGCAATGGGACGCAGACTTAATTGTCATTGGTCGTCGAGGACGCCAAGGATTATCAGAAATTTTACTGGGTAGTATCAGTAACTATGTGCTGCATCATGCATCATGCATGGTGTTAGTCGTTCAGGGCAAAGGCCGAAAAAGCACCAAGGTCGCATCGCCTTCACAGGCCGTTGAATATGCCTGATAATGCCATTGTCACGGCCCTGTGTGGCCTAGGAATAGGCTGAAATAGGGCTTATAGCGTAAGCTAGGAAAAATTTAACGGGATCGTGGAGTGTTTCGCGCCCCACGATCCTGGCTTAAAATACAAGCCTGAACTCGGACTGAAAAGTATTTTATTGGTGACGCAGTCACCAATAAAATAGCTCAGAGTCTTTTAACTTTCATTCCCTAGCACTTCACTGGCGGGGCGAAGAGTGCTGATTGGATACGCTGCAATGCGTTATCCAAATCATCATTCACAACCTTGAGATCAAATTCATCGGCTGCTTCGATTTCAGAGGTGGCACGCACCAATCGTCTTGCAATCGACTCCTCAGAATCATGGCCGCGACTCCGGAGCCGTTGCTCCAGCTCTCCCAACGATGGCGGCAGCAAAAAGATCATGAATGCAGACGGAAAACATTGCCGGATTTGCCTCGCTCCAACAATCTCAATTTCTAAAACGACGGATTCTCCATTATTCAGGGCTGTTTCGACAGATTGTCGAGGCGTGCCGTAAAAATTGCCTGCAAACTCTGCCCACTCCAGCAGCGCATTCTCATCAATCATCTCCTGAAACGCAGCCCGATCGACAAAATGGTAGTGCTGTCCGGAGACTTCACCTGGCCGGGGCGATCGCGTTGTCGCAGAAATCGAAAGCTTTAGTTCGGGATGATGGGTTAATAACAGCTTCAGCAGCGTTCCCTTGCCAACACCACTTGGACCGGTAAGTACGATTAGTTTTCCTTGACTCATGCTCATTTAGTCGGATTCATAAAGATAGATAAAACGTTCACCAACCTTTGGCAATACGTGACATGACTCACGTGCCGACATCCCTGTTTATCTATCCTGCCTCAAGGCAACGATGGATAGAACACCCTTAGAAAATCAAAACAGTTAGTCTAAACAGTCTTAAGAACTGGGGTGTTCCTTGTCAAGGACGAATCGATGTGCGACGGTTTCAGGTTGAATGGCAGAAAGAATGATATGGCCTGAGTCTGCAATAATCACGGCGCGGGTACGCCGTCCATAGGTTGCATCAACCAACTCTCCCCGCTCCCGAGCCTCACTAATGATACGCTTGATAGGGGCTGATTCTGGGCTAACAATTGCGATGATGCGGTTCGCGCACACAATGTTGCCAAACCCGATATTGATGAGTTTTATATCCATAAAGGCATCTCAACGATAGGGTTTCCGTCTTGATAACGAGTAAGCCCACATCTTTGAATATCAGAGCCTTTAACGTTAAATATCAGGGCCTTTAACGTTAAAGACAGCGATTTAATATCGGTAGCACCAAACGGTAGCACCGAATAGAGCATGCACTGACCCACCTTTTTTAATGGTATCTACCGCTTCTCATTCTCACCACCTTCAGCTTACGAACCTCAATGTTTGTGAGCTGATTTGACATTCCATTTAGGAATAGAGCGTCTTCTAAGACTACTCGCTTCATGCTAATACGAGGCTTTTATCGTGTTCTGATTTAATGATTGACGTTTGATTTTGCCATTGGATCCGGTTCACATCATCCTTGCATGCGTCATGCCAATGGGTTGTGATTGTTAACTGGGTCTATATTTTGTGACCATGGAGGGTCGTCTGCTGTGCAGACTGTTGACTTTACGACGCTAATAGCTCTGTGTACTGAGCTTCGCCAAGAGTGGGTGCCTGCTCGCCTAGAAAACGTGTATCAGCGCGATCGCCACACGATTTCAATGTCTCTCCGCACCTTGAAAAAACGAGGCTGGTTAACGCTCTCTTGGCATCCCCAAGCAGCTCGCCTCTGCATTGATGATCCGCCCCCTCGCTATCCAGATACCTTTACGTTTAGTCAACAGCTACGTCATCAACTCTCTGGGCTGGCCCTCGTCAACATTGTGGCGATCGCCCCTTGGGAGCGGTCGGTGGATCTTCAATTTGCCAACCGTCCAGGCGATTCGGTGCTGTGGCACGTTTACCTGGAGGTGATGGGGAAATATAGTAACGTCATTCTCACCACTCATAGAAATCAGGTTATTACAGCGGCTCAGCAAGTCGGAGATAAACAGTCAAGCGTTCGCTCTATCCAAACCGGACAGCCCTACGAACCACCCCCCTCACAATCTGACGCTGTCCCGTCGTTGGAAGAGCCAATGGAGGATTGGCACGAACGATTGGCTCTTGTCCCCGGCCCTCTCTGGCGAAATCTTGTGAAACTCTATCGAGGCGTGAGTCCCGTGCTGGCTCGCTCACTGGCAGCACGGGCTGGGCTAGAACCCACCATCTCCACGGACATGATGAGTGCTGCTGAGTGGGAAGCCATGCATACGGCTTGGCAGCAATGGCTCCATCTACTGAACCAGAATGAGTTCCAGGCAGGTTGGCAGGGTGCAGGATACACCGTCACCGGGTGGGGACACTACACGCCTGAAGAATCGGTGCAGCGACTGGTGAGCCAATATTACAAGCAGGAGCTAACCCAGCAGGAATTGACGCAGTGTGGGCATCAGTTGACACAAAAGCTGGATAGTTATTTGAAAAAGCTCTATCGGAAGGCAGCGGATTTTCAACAGCGGCTGCAAGCCTCGGAGCAATCTGATGAGCTGAAACAAAAGGCCGATCTCTTGATGGCTTATCAGCATCAGTGGCAACCCGGTATGAAAACAATTATGCTGCCGGACTTTGAGACGGGAGCAGAGATAAGCATTCTCCTTGATCCCACCAAAAATGGTATTCAAAATGCTCAGAAGTTTTACAAAAAGCACCAGAAAACGAAGCGATCGCGCACCGCTGTCTTACCCCTTCTCCAAGAGGCAGAAGATGAGATCCGTTACCTCGAGCAGGTAGATGAGGCGATCGTCCGAACTCTGGAGCAGGCGAGTGACGATAACTTAGCCGCACTCTACGAAATTCGGGATGAGTTAATCCAACAGGGGTATCTAAACCCAGATCAACAGCGCCAGGGATCCCGTGATAAGCCGACAAATTTCTATCACTATCAATCGCCCAGTGGATTCGACATTTTGATTGGCCGCAATAATCGACAAAACGACGAACTCACGTTTCGACTCGCCAATGATTACGATATCTGGTTCCACACCCAAGAAATTCCCGGTAGCCATGTGTTGCTAAGGCTTCCGGCAGGACAGGTGGCTGATGATGTCGATCTGCAATGTGCCGCAGACCTAGCCGCGCACTATAGCCGCGCTCGCCAAAGTGAGCAAGCTCCTGTGATTTACACCGCGCCAAAGCTGGTGTTTAAGCCAAAAGGAGCAAAGCCGGGAATGGTGATTTATAAGCAGGAAACGGTCATTTGGGGGTACCCGCAGAAGACAGCGAAATATAATTCGCTGCACTTGTAGCAATGGTTCTTGTTTTTGCTCGTGAGGCAATCGATTTATTGAACATAAAGTGGCTCACTAGGCAAGATACACATCATATTCATTTCAGATCTTTTATCTTCAATTGGTTGAAGTTGAAGCCATTCATGAAAACTCAGTCCTAATTTGGCCATGGCCTTAACTTCAAGTTCATAAGCATTGAATCTGCAATTTGTCTCAATCATTGACTCCATTTCTGCTAACATTAATGGAAGTTTTTTAAGAATTTCTTCCTTTCCCTTCTTCGTTGATTTCCGCAGAATTTTTTCAACACTGTCTGAATTCCGTACAGCATTGGTAAGTGACTCCATATCAAGCACTGCACTAGGAAGTAATTCTATCCATTCATTAAATTGTAAATTTCTTAAGAGTTCAGAATTATTTGTATTGAGGATAAAAGCAGGAATTGATTCTGTCCACTTGTTAAACTGAGAATTTTTCAACAGGTCATACCCTGAAAATATATGTTTTCTGATCAGCTCAAAGACAGAATTCTCCGTTAGCGTATGGTCTTTCCATTGGTAGATTCGAGTCAAACGAGATAAATCAGTTTCCCCTTTTAGATCTGAATGAAGATACATTAGAGGCTGAGATGTTAACAATAGATTTAAATATTTTTCTGTTCGGCTATTAATTTGTTTCTTCCCTTCTTGAAATCGTCTGATAGCCGTATCAAATTCTCCAAGTTGTAAATAACATCTAGATTCTGCAATGTATGCGAGACATAGCGTAAGCAAATAAATATTTCCAATTTGGCTACCAACGTTTAGTTCCTGATCAGCTAGCTCAGCATAGAGGTGTTCCGCTTCAAGAAATCTATTGATGGCAGCCAGAGCGCTACTTCTTCGATTATCGGCATTGGTCATTGTAAAAGCATTGACTGCCAAATCCAGAGCCGCTCGGAAGTTTGCATAAAAGCCCAAATCAATTTTTGCATCGATTTTATCTAAGTGTTTTTGGATCTTTTCTAAACGGTTTTCTAGATCGTTTATTTTTTTCGTGAGCACAATAAAGCCAACAACTGAAACTCCTAGGCTTAAAGTACTAGCAGCCATCGTAGCGTTCAGCATTCCCTGCATAGGAATAGCCATTGGGTTAAGACGACCGGGTTCGCCTATTTCACGCAACCACATGATGATGCGCCCGGATTTATCTTGAATAACACCTCCAGATCGAGTAAGGCTGCCATTGGCTAGGCCCATCAAAATTTTGGCAGGGATATCAAAGGTGACCGTAAGTGGAGACATATCTAGTTTTTATGTAAAAGTTCAGTCAGCTATCAACCAATGATTCCTTCGCAGTCGGTAGGATCAGGAGAAACTGTTTACAGATGAAAGAATTACGGTTTTAATTCAGTGCGATCGCCACCCACGAACTCGAAAATTTACAATGATAATGCTCCGACATCGCCTGAGCATCCCAATAGGTCTTCAACAATTTGGGCTTAGTATTAGGAAGAAGCCACTACCTCAGATCAGACGCTGAAATCGGCGTTGACGTTGAGTGATATGCTTCGGCAGCAGTTTATCCTCGCGAGATCGCAACTGGCTATCGTTGACCGCACGTAATGACATTCGGGGTAAATTGTCACAAATGAAGCGCATTGTCCTAGTTATTGGATTTGAGTCGTTTAATGCTGACCTCTATCGCCACGCTGCTGAACTGGCGATCGCCCGATGTCCTGACTTAGACATTCACGTGTTCAGCGATCGCGACCTTGCTGCTGATCCGACGCAGGTCGAAGAGGCGCTGAACGGTGCTGACGTGTTTTTCGGTAGTCTGCTCTTTGATTATGACCAGGTGATGTGGTTGAGAGAACGCGCCCAGGTCATTCCCATACGCCTTGTGTTTGAATCAGCACTTGAGCTGATGAGCCTCACCCAACTGGGCAAGTTTGCCATTGGTGATAAACCTAAGGGCATGCCGAAGCCCGTGCAGTTTATTCTCAGCAAATTTGGCGGCACCCAGCGAGAAGAAGACAAACTGGCAGGCTATATCAGTTTTCTGAAAGTGGGGCCAAAGCTTCTTAAGTTCATCCCCGTTGGCAAAGTCCAAGACCTTCGCAACTGGCTCATTATTTACGGCTACTGGAATGCAGGCGGCACAGAGAACGTTGCCGCGATGGTCTGGGTTCTCGCGGAAAAATACCTGGGGCTTTCTATTGGCGACATTCCCCCAGTGATAGACACGCCCAACATTGGCCTCCTTCATCCTGACTACAATGGCTATTTCGAATCACCCCGTGACTATTTAGAGTGGTATCGGCAAAAGACAGAAGACGTTAGCCAGAAGGCAGACGCTACCACGCAACAGTCAGGACTCCACCCTCAATCCTCCGCATCCATCCATCCCGCCACCGCATCATCGCATCACTTGCCAACGGTCGGCATTCTCTTCTACCGCAAACATGTCATCACCAAACAGCCTTATATAAACCAACTCATTCGTGCGTTTGAAGATGCTGGCCTGACGCCAGTGCCCATTTTTATTAATGGGGTCGAAGGGCATGTGGCCGTGCGCGACTTGATGACAACTGATTATGAACAGCAGCAACGACAGCAGGGAGTGGTTCAGCTTCCATCCCTTTCCGATCAAGCGGTGAAGGTCGATGCCATTGTGTCTACCATTGGGTTTCCCCTGGTGGGTGGCCCTGCAGGATCCATGGAGGGTGGGCGACAAATCGAGGTGGCTAAACGCATTCTCACCGCCAAGAATGTGCCCTATTTCGTATCGGCTCCATTGCTCATTCAAGATATTCATTCCTGGACACGGCAGGGCATTGGCGGACTGCAAAGTGTGGTGCTGTATGCGTTGCCTGAGTTAGATGGGGCGATTGATCCGATTCCTCTGGGTGGATTGGTGGGCGATCGCATCTATCTCGTACCGGAACGGGTGACGCGGCTGACGGGACGAGTGAACAGCTGGGTTGCATTGCGTCGAAAACCACCATCCCAGCGCAAAATTGCTGTCATTCTGTATGGGTTTCCCCCTGGTTACGGTGCCACCGGAACGGCAGCGTTGCTCAATGTACCCCAATCGCTCATTCGATTTCTGCATGCCCTGCAAGACGAGGGGTATGACCTGGGAGATGATATCCCGACAGATGGAGAAGCCTTGATTAATCGAGTGCGCGATGCGGATGAACTGTTTGTGAGTCAGACTCCCGAGTTAGCGAACTGGGAAGATGCCGGGACAACGACGGTAGGTGTGCGATCGCTCGAAAAATGGCTCGGTTACCTGCGCACTCGCCGCGTGACGCGACAGTGGAAATCCCTCACCGGAAGTGGGATTCGGACGCTCGTCGGTAATCATGATGAAGACGCTCGGTATCTCCTGGGCGGCGTGCAGTTGGGGAATATATGGCTGGGTGTGCAGCCTCCCCTCGGACTCCAGGGCGATCCCATGCGTCTCATGTTTGAGCGTGATCTCACGCCCCATCCTCAGTACGCTGCGTTTTACACCTGGCTCCAGCACGAATTCCAAGCGAATGCAGTGGTTCACTTTGGCATGCATGGCACTGTGGAGTGGCTGCCCGGTTCACCCTTAGGAAACACCGGGTATTCTTGGTCTGACATTCTCCTCGGTAATCTGCCCCATCTCTATGTTTATGCCGCCAATAACCCGTCTGAGTCGATGCTGGCGAAGCGGCGGGGCTATGGCGTTCTGATTTCCCACAATGTCCCTCCCTATGGTCGAGCTGGACTTTATAAGGAATTGGTTGCCCTGCGGGATCTGATTGCGGAATATCGGGAAGATCCCGAAAAGAATTATGTGCTGAAAGACGCCATCTGCAAGAAAATTCTGGATTCAGGCATTCACGTTGATTGCCCCTTTGCCGCCGCCGCCACATTAGGCATTGAGTTCACCGTCGAAACTGTGCAGATGTTTAGTGCGGATGCATTTAACCGCTATCTGGTCACCCTCTATGACTATCTCCAGGTGCTTGAGAACCGCCTATTTTCCTCTGGGCTGCATGTGCTGGGGGCATTGCCCACGGTGGAGGAGCTAACTAGTTATCTCTCCGCTTACTTTGGGGACGAATTGCCAGAAGAGGCGATCGCCACCCTTGCCGAATCAGGGTCTCTCGCTGATCTGCCGGACATCTATTCAATGGACTCAATGGACGCCGACACAGGCACCCAGTTCCCCTTGCGGAAACGGATGGATGAAGCGCTCCAGATTCGAGCATTGCTAAACCAAACCAGTGATGAACTAACCAACTTACTGCGGGGACTCAACGGGGAATATATTCCTCCCGCGCCCGGAGGCGACCTGCTTCGGGATGGCCCTGGCGTTCTACCAACGGGACGCAATATTCATGCGCTTGATCCCTATCGAATGCCCTCGCCTGCGGCCACAGAACGAGGCCGGGCGATCGCCCGGCAACTCATTGCTCAACATCAAGAAGAGAACAGTGGTGCATACCCAGAAACGGTGGCCGTTATGTTGTGGGGCTTGGATGCGATTAAGACACGGGGAGAATCCATTGGTATTGTGTTGGAACTCGTTGGCGCAGCTCCGCTGAAGGAAGGCACCGGGCGCATTGTTCGCTATGAGTTACGGCCACTCGCGGAAATCGACCATCCTCGTATCGATGTGTTGGGTAATCTTTCGGGCATTTTTCGGGACAGTTTTGTGAACATTATCGAGCTGCTGGATGACTTGTTTGGTCGTGCTGCTGAAGCCAATGAGCCTCTAGACCAAAATTTCATTCGGAAACATTCCCTAGAATTGCAGGAAAAAGGGATTGAGAATGCCTCTGCCCGACTTTTTTCTAATCCCGCAGGAGACTTTGGTTCCCTGGTCAACGATCGCATCATTGACTCCAACTGGGAATCCGGTGACGACTTAGGGGACACTTGGCAGGGACGCAATACCTTTAGCTATGGTCGTGCTGACAAAGGGCAAACTCGTCCTGAAATTTTGAGTACGCTGCTGAAATCCACTGGCCGAATCGTTCAACAAGTTGACTCTGTTGAATATGGCCTCACGGATATCCAGGAATACTATGCCAATACCGGAGGGCTGAAAAAAGCAGCTGAAATGACGCAGGGTAAGAAGGTAACTGCTAATTTCGTCGAAAGCTTCTCCAATGACACAACGCCACGAAAATTGGATGATCTGCTCCGCATGGAGTATCGCACGAAGTTGTTAAACCCAAAGTGGGCAGAAGCAATGGCCAATCAAGGATCGGGTGGCGCTTACGAAATTTCTCAGCGGATGACCGCGTTGATGGGCTGGGCGGGCACAGCGGATTTCAAAGAAAACTGGGTGTACGATCAGGCATCTGATACGTATGCGCTGGATGCAGAGATGGCAGAACAGCTACGCAAGGCCAACCCTGAAGCCTTCCGCAATATTGTTGGGCGGATGTTGGAGGCTCATGGACGCGGATTTTGGCACCCTGACGAAGAAAAGCTAGAGAAGCTTCGCCAGCTTTATGACCTCACCGATAAAGAATTAGAGGGGGTGAAGATTTAATTGGGTAAAGAACACGACTTGGAAAAGTTTACGAAGAAATGAGCGAATCTGAGAAGTTTGCCAAGTCGTATGCAAGAACCATCTTTGGAAAACAAGAACAGGAACGCCTCGCAACAATAAGGCTAGCTCAGAGGTTGATAATCACCTGGACGTAATTAAAACCAAGAGCCCAAATCCTGTGCCGCCCGCTGCGCAGGCAGTACAGGATTTGGAAGAATACGTTTAATGATGTTATCTACTTAATCACCAGATAACATCATGGCTAACTGAGTGTCATACAGTGGCTCTTTCCTGGTGAGGATTGGATTCAGCAAGCGCATAATCGATCGTTGGCTTTACGATCAAGACTGAACAGTGCGCATGGTGAAGCACATAGTTGCTGACACTCCCCATCAATAGCTCTGTAACTCCCTGACGACCTCGATTCCCCAGCATGATGAGGTCTGCGTCCCAGGTTTCGGCAATTTCGCAAATTGTGGAACCTGGCGACCCAGATACTTGTTGAATGTCTACAGAGATACCCTGCCCCTTAGCCTGTTCTGCATAGACCTGGAGCTGGCCTAAACATTGTTGTTCATACTCTTGCCATTCGCGGTGCCATTGTTCTGGATTCACACCAGTGCCAGGTGCCCAATAGATATCTTCAATCCTTGAAGGAAGTTTGAGTGGACTATTTTCTTCTTCACTGGTGAGCACATGCAAGAGCAATATGCTTGAGTTATCATGTTTCGCTAGTTCAATAGTCTGCTGAAAAATATAGTTGCTGCGATTTGAGGTATCTAGTGCAGCTATTATTTTTGTGAACATAGGATTGCCTCCACTATGAGCACCTGTAACCGGGGCATTCTAGCAACGTAAACCCTAAACGTAGTCGTGAACACTCTATAGAAAGAGGTATTTTAACGACGCATACCTTACAAAATGCCTAGTGAGAGGTTCGTTCTGACGTGTCGCTGTGGGGTGGCTGAAATATCAGAACAAGAACTAGTGCCAGTACCAATACAGACAATTTTGTAATGAGGTAGATCGTTCCAGCAGATGTTAATCCAAGAGGCAACATAAGATTTTCCTCCCAATGTTAGACAACGGCGATCGCCCTAACCTCATTATCTTCCGGATAATGAGGGAGGGTGCTGCGAGTAACGAAGATTTATATTTTTGCGTTGGTGCCGACTAGCTGGCATCAAACAAAGTCTCGTTGATTGATGGTGTTGGCGCGGACGCCGTTGAGCGTTGCTAACAGGTCATTGCCATTGCTGATGAGGGTGTTGTTGCCTTGTTGAGCGATCGTGAGGTTATTAAATCGAACGCCTCGGACTTGGAGGCGATCTTGGCCGTTGCGGAATCGGCGAATGGTGTCATCTCCGCGTCCTCGTGACAAGACGAATAAATCGCGATCGCCCCCACCAATGAGAGTATCGCTTCCACGGCCGCCATTCAGTTCATCGCGACCACTGCCAGCCTTGAGCGTGTCGTCACCACCGCCGCCGAGCAATGTGTCATTGCCCGCGTTGCCATTGAGGCGATCGTTCCCCCCCTTCCCAAGCAGTGTGTCATTTCCTGCCCCACCGATGAGTCTGTCATTTCCACCGCCACCAATGAGACGATCGTTGCCAGTTCTTCCGTTAATGCGGTCGTTGCCGCCCCGTCCATTAATCACGTCATCACCAACGCTTCCATTTAAGGAATCGGGGCCATTTGTAGTTGGAACAGATGTGATGTTGACAAGAAACGTGTCGTCTTCCGTCTCTCCGAAAAGATTTGTGGCGCGCACGGTAATGGCTGCTGTACCAAGTTGTCCCGGCAGGTAATCAATCACCAGTTGATTGTTGACGATTGTGGCACTCACGGCATTGGGGTTTGAATTGCCGACAATACTAAAGGTGAGTTCATCACGCTGAGACACCGTGATGCTGCGATAGCGCACAAAATTTTCAGCGGTGAGGGGATTGGGAAGGATATTATTTTCTACAACAAGAGGAAGGTTCCCAAATAGATCATTATCATTGGCATTTAAAACTGGGAGTGCATCAATCGCATCAATCACAGCCAAATCACTACTTGATAAGACTTCACCAAAAACTGTGAACCCTTCATTTACGGTGTCAAGACCTGAATTATCCCCGAGATTGAAAAACCATTGGCTCGTTGCACTATTAACGGCACTCGACCTTGCCATTGCAAGTGTTCCACGAGTATTGGAGCGGTTTGTCCCAAATTCATTTGTGACAGGTGGTTCTGTTGGCACCCGATCCAACACTGTCGCAGGGTTAGTGATTAAATCTTGGGGAACAACCGTATCCGTATCATCAACAGTAAATCCACCACCCTGTACAACAAATCCTTGAACGGAACGATGAATAATCGAATTGACGTAATCTTCGTCATCTACGTAGCTCTGGAAATTTTGTACTGTCAGAGGAGCACCTGCCCCCGGCTGATCAAACAACACAACATTGGTTATGCCTCCCGCCAATGAGGTGTCAAATAGCTCAAACCGAGCCACAAGTCCGGTTGTGCGCGGATCATCAAAACTACTCAACAGATTCACAACTGTGTTGGCAGCATCCTGGACGGTTGAAATGTCATTGATGGGCGTAACCGTTATTGTCATAGGTCTTTTAGCTGAAATTGTGGCTGTATGTGGATTCGTCAGTAGCTCGACGTGATTAAACTGAAAACCTAAACACCTGGGGAGCGCCCCTCCGGGGCACTCCCCAGGTGTTTCAGTTGAGTTTATTTATGCTTAAGTACCTGAACGTCATTAAAATCAAAACCCCAGATCCCGTGCTGCCCGCTGCGCGGGCAGCACGGGATTTAGAAGGTTACGTTTAATGATGGCTAGCTACTTATCTACTTAACTAAATGGATTATTCTACTTGGCGGTGAGCTGGTTTGGCGTTGCTCTTCACAGGCCAATCATAAATGCCAGCATCGTTCAGGTTTCTCAGCAAATAGAGAGCCTTATGATTCCTTTGTCTCCTGATAAAGGCAAGGTTAGTTTTAGCCGAGAACAAAAACTAGAGAAACCATAGGGCGATCAGCTTTCTTGGCTAGACAAGCCTCATATAGCGCTGTGTGGGTTGATTCAGTACGGTGATGTGGGGCGCGTCGCGCCCCACATCACCGTTTTTGTAATTGACGCGGTTGCATACCGCTATAAGTAATATTCCCAAGTTGACGAATAAAGATTAAGTAAACCTCTGCGTATTTTTTCTGATTTCCGTGACGAGCTGGTGTAGACAAGAAGTGTCTTCATCTGAGGCATCCTATGGCTTTTCAGTTGTTCTCTAACCAATTTCCTCGGCAATCGGCCCAACCGCATCAACAAAGAAGCGTAGCGTCTAGGTCTAACCTGAGCTTGAATCTCCAGCCTGGGCAGAAACTCGTTAGAGGGTGGGCGATCGCCCTCACAGGACTTGTGGGTGGATTCATTGGCCTGACCGTTGCGTTTCAGCCAGTTCAGGCCGAGCCAAGAGCCGCAAACGATGGCAGGAACGAACGTACGGCAAGATGCTGAAGGAATCTTCGATATTGACGGTGGGCAACTATCGGGAGATGGCGCCAACCTATTTCATAGCTTTCAAGAATTTGGCCTGGATGCCAATCAAATCGCCAACTTCCTCTCGGATCCAGACATTCGCAACATCATTTCTCGGGTCGTTGGCGGCAACTCGTCGATGATTGACGGCCTCATCCGTGTCTCTGGCGGCAACTCAAATCTATTTGTCCTGAATCCGGCTGGTGTGATTTTTGGACAAAATGCGCGATTAGACGTTCCTGGTTCCTTCACTGCCACAACAGCCACAGGCATTGGCATTGGAGACCGTTGGTTTAACGTGAGTGGAGACAACGATCACGCTAACTTAGTGGGCACACCCAGCCAATTTGCGTTTCACACTCAAACTCCTGGCAATGTTGTGAATGCAGGGGATCTTCGTGTTGCAGAAGGTCAATCCATCACCCTGTTAGGGGGCACAGTCATCAACACAGGAACGGTCGAGGGAAGCGAAATCCTGATTACGGCAGTTCCGGGTGAGTCGATGGTGCGCCTTAGCCAAGACGGGCATGTATTAAGCCTAGAGGTGACGGCGATCGCCCCTGAAAGTTCCGATGCAGCAGGGTTGGTTGAATGGTCTGCTCCGGCTGCCTCCATTCCAGAACTCTTGACCGGTGGCGACGTGAGCCACGCCACAGGCTTGCAGGTGAACGACGATGGCACTGTATCGTTGAATGGGGCACAACTCTCGACTCAACCGGGTGCTGTCACCATTGCAGGTCGTGTGGATGCGACGAATCTATCGACAGAAGGTGAGGCGGTCGGTGGAACGGTGGCGATCGCCGGTTCCGATATCCAAATCATCGCTGCAGACATTGATGCATCAGGCACAACTGGTGGGGGCATTATTCTCATCGGTGGTGATGAGCGAGGGCAAGGGACGTTTCCAACGGGCGATCGCACCAACATTGACGCCAATTCAACCATCCGTGCCGATGCCATTGACGAAGGAAATGGTGGACGCATTATTGCCTTTGCAAATGGCATCACCGAGTTCTTTGGCAATATGTTTGCCCGAGGGGGAGACGTATCTGGTGATGGAGGGTTTGTCGAGGTTTCTGGGCGAGATACCCTCATATTTAGAGGAGATGTTTCGACCGCTGCACCAAACGGATCAGTGGGCACCCTCCTACTCGACCCCACGGATATTGAAATTCGGAATGGTAATGTTCCCCCAGGAGAAACTCCTCCAACGGATGGCGCTGTCCTTTACGAACAGCAACTCGAAGAACTTGACAGTAATATCGAACTTCAGGCAGATCGGGATATCACCATTAATGCATTGAATGACGGGGTTCTCAGTTTGAGTCCGGGCGAGAGCGTGTCATTTATCGCCGGAAGAAATTTCACGGTTCTTGCTCAAGACCCTGCCTCTGGCATCATCAATACCGTCATAGCAACGGGAGGTCGTAACCTTACGATTCAAGCCGCCAACGTTACAACGGGTGACATCATCACTCGAACAGTCATCCCACTTACAGATCAAGACGGGTTTAGTGTTTTTGGGGAGAGTGGAAATATTAACATCATCGCAACGGGTGATATTTCCGTTAGGCACCTCAGTACTCGAAATAATTCAGATGACGGACTAGCCGCAGGAAATATCACAGTGTCTAGTTCCCAAGGAGATGTTCAGGTAAGCTCCATTGATGCAAGTAGTGATTTTGGCCCTGGTGGTCTTGTCGACTTAGAAGGGGACATTGTTCGCGTCACAGAAACAATTGGTGATTCTATATTCTCTTCTCCATTCCTCAGTTCAATTGAGTTAGAAAGTTCAATCTACGCACCAGGAAGAAACTTTAATGAAGCTGGCATCGTAATTGATGACAGTGGAGAAATCACAATTAGCCATGCAGGTGGCCCTGACAACATTGCCTTTGTTGTGGGCGATCAGCGTGGTTCAGAAGACTCACCCGTCCTGAATGGAACGAGAGGAGGACTGAGACTTGGAGAGGTGACGCTTGAGTCGGATCCATTCCAACCCAACCAATCCATATTCCCCGTCGAACCCAATGGAGGTATCGCAGCAGAAACCCCTGATGGCATCACCCTTCAGTCTGTCAACAGCCCACCAACAATTTCAGGGAATAACAGTTTATTTGGAGTCGGCCAAAATCAATCGGTGACAATTACTGCGTCAGATATTTTGTCTGGTTTCACCGATCCGGATCGAGACAACATCGTCATCATTATCGATGCCGATTCAATTATTTCTGGTGCTACGTTGACGCTCGATGGCAACCTCATCGGGCCAGATACTCCTGAAACCGACCGCATTATTTCACCGACCAGTATCTTGGTCTATACCCCGCCTGACGATTTGCCGTTGTCTGAAAATGAAACCATTGAACTGGATGCATTTACCCTAAGAGCCAGTGATTTGTCAGAGGGTGAACCAACATTGTCTACCTCTGAACCGCTCCAAATCCGGGTGGAAATTGGGGAAGTATCACCCGGCCCAGGTCCCGATCCAGGCCCCGGTCCCGATCCAGGCCCCGGTCCTAGTCCCGATCCAGGCCCCGAGCCAGAAAATCCCGGAGACTCAGATTTTGATCTGCCAGGACAGCTTGATCAAGACATTAATGGGGAAGAGCTTGAAGAGGTTGAAGAACCTGTGATCGCGGATCTCAATATCGATAACATCAATCGAACAGATATTTTGGATACCTATGTTTCTTCCCTGGAATTTGAGTTTGTTCAAAGCTTTACGGATTACTTGGGATTACCTGTTCAACCTGAGATAACCACCGCAGAGGAAGCAAAAGATATTGCTCGGTTGATAGAAGAAGCGACGGGAGAGAAGCCAGCGTTTATTTATGTCAATTTTGTGCCTGAAGCTCTGGATCTCCTACCAGGAGACCGTGGGGAACCCCAAGCCACTGACCAGCTTGAGCTAGTGGTCATCACCGCAGAAGGCAACATGTTCCGCCAGCGTGTACCCGATGCAACACGGGAAAAGGTGATGACTACGGCCAATCAATTCCGTCAAGACATCACGAGTCCATTCCGGCGCGATCGCCACCAAGAATCTGCCCAACAACTTTTTGACTGGATTATTGCTCCGATTAACGATGAACTCCAAGCGCGGGAAATCACAAACCTCTCCTTCCTTGCGGAGGCTGGATTGCGATCGCTCCCCTTTGCCGCACTGTATGACGGCGAGAGTTACTTGGTCGAGCAATTCAGCGTCGGACTCATGCCCAGCCTCAGCTTGACGGATACTCGCTATGTCGATATTCGAGATGCCGAGATGTTGGCCATGGGGGTTTCAGAGAGTACTCAAGGACAAGCACCCCTGCCCACGGTTCCTGTCGAGCTATCTACTCTCGTGTTTGATGTTTGGCGAGGGAGTCTACATTTGAATGAAAACGTTACGCTGGATAATCTCAAATCTCTACGGGAGCGAACTCCCTTTGGCATCATCCACATGGCGACCCACGCCGATTTCAAAGCTGGCCCCATTGAAGACTCATATATCCAGCTGTGGGAAGAGAGACTTCAGATGAATGAAGTGCGGCAGCTAGGTTGGAGCGACCCACCAGTCGAGATGCTGGTGCTTAGTGCTTGCCGCACAGCCCTTGGAAATGAGCAGGCTGAGCTGGGATTTGCTGGTATCGCCGTACAAACTGGAGTGAAATCAGCTGTGGCCAGTCTGTGGTATGTCAGTGATACCGCAACCGCCGCACTGATGACCAATTTTTATGAGGTGCTGAACGAAGCCCCGATCAAGGCAGAAGCCCTTCGTCAAGCGCAGATTGCAATGCTCAGGGGCGAGATTCGAGTAGAGAATGGCTTACTATACGTCCCTGGATTAGGCGAGGAAGGTATCCCATTGCCCGAGGGGAGCCTGACGAATGTTGACCTTTCCCACCCCTATTACTGGTCAGGTTTTACCATCGTCGGCAATCCTTGGTAAGGCAAGCATAAGAGCGCCACGACAACTGTGATCCATGGCTTTTGGGGACACCTTTCACAATTAGCCAATATGAAACCTTGCAGGACACGGTAATATTAGTTGCGATTAAGAGAAAAAGGGAATGCCGCTTGGTTTTCTGATAGCGACAAGTTCTCTCGTTGCCAATTTTGGTGTGTTCCTGGATCCTTTTTCTATGGTGAAGATTTCTACATGAGCACATGGTTGACTGTGTCAATTTAATAGGCGTCAAGTAGGCGATCGCCATAGCCTTGCCCGAGCCGCGAGAATTAACTTGGGCACCGTATCTATCTCATATTCTTGTATCTGATCATCGTGAGTCTTATTCAGATGACTTCAACATCTTTCGAGAGCAAGCATCAACGTTCCCAGACACGTCCCTTGAATACTCCAACCTTTTCCCCTCAACGTGAACGTGTCGTAGCGGCCATTGATGTTGGGACTAACTCGATACACCTCGTTGTCGTTCACATTGACCCGTCGCTGCCCGCGTTTAATATTGTTGCCCGAGAAAAGGACACGGTTCGTCTCGGAGAACGAGACCCAGAGACGGGGTGTTTGACGCCTAAAGCCATGAAGCGGGCAATGAATGCCTTGAAACGATGCAGAGACTTAGCAAATAGCCTCGATGCAGAAGACATCATCGCCGTGGCTACCAGTGCAGTACGCGAAGCGCCCAATGGACGTGACTTTCTTAATGCCGTTAAGGATGAGATTGGGGTTGCTGTTGATTTAATTTCTGGAGAAGAAGAAGCGCGGCGTATTTATTTAGGGGTGTTATCTGGGATGGAGTTTGACCAGAAGCCCCACGTCATTATCGATATTGGGGGTGGCTCAACGGAGTTGATTTTAGGAGATGGCCGCCACGATCCCCGGAGTCTGAGCTCAACCAAAATCGGTGCTGTGCGCCTGACAACTGAATTTGTCAGCACTGATCCGATTGACGAACTGGAATTCACGAAGCTCCAAGCCTATATTCGGGGAATGATTGAGCGATCCGTCGATGATTTGGTCGCCAACTTAGAACCTGGCGAACGCCCTCGACTCGTCGGTACGTCTGGCACCATCGCAACCCTAGCGACCATCTATGCGTATGAGACCTTTGGCAATGTCCCGATGACGCTCAATGGGGTGAGCCTGAGTTTGAGTGAACTCAGGCGGATCGTTGCGCGGCTGAGAAAATCAGATTTGGTGGAACGACTAGATATTCCAGGGATGTCAGAGCGTCGGGCAGAAATTATTTTGGCAGGCTCGATGATTTTGCTGGAGACAATGGAAATGCTGAAAGCAGAGTCCATTATTGTCTGTGAACGAGCCTTGCGAGAAGGCGTTGTTGTGAATTGGATGCTGACCCATGGCTTTATTTCCGACAGCCTACGCTATCAAAGTTCAGTACGTCAGCGGAGTGTGTTAAACCTCGCACACAAATACCAAGTCAATGTTGAGCACAGCCAGCGAGTCGGACAATTTGCTCAGAGTCTATTTGACCAAACCAAAGATGTACTGCATGAGTGGGGCGAACGCGAACGCGAGCTTCTCTGGGCTGGAGCGATGCTCCACAATTGTGGTCATTTTGTGAATCATGCGGCCCATCACAAGCATTCATACTATCTCATTCGAAATGGAGGGTTGCTTGGCTATACGGAAGCCGAAATTGAAGTCATCGCCAACCTCGCCCGCTATCACCGCAAAAGCCAGCCGAAAAAGAAGCACGAAAATTATCGGGCCTTACCGAGTAAAGAGTATCGAGGCATTGTGGATCAGTTAAGTGCGATACTTCGTGTTGCCGTGGCTCTTGATCGGCGGCAAATTGGGGCGATCGCCGCCATTGACTCCCACTACAATGATACAACAAAAGAGCTGACGCTTTTGATTTATCAACAGGATCCCGCCTCTGACTGCGACTTAGAGTTATGGAGCTTGTCCTACAAGAAAAATTGGTTTGAAGAGGAGTTTGGCTTGACGCTCCTGCCTCAGCTCATGATGGGTGACAGCCTGTCATGACAGAGCCACAAATTTTTGAAGCAGAAAGCCTAGTTAGAGGAACTGGTTTTGAGGAACTGGTTTTCTAGACACAATTCTTTGAGGGGTCGATGTCACTTTTTCCCAAGGCTCCATACACAAGGCTCTATAGGCGGCTATCGTCTTGTAGGCATGGACTTCAACCAAACTTTTGCCTGCAACATTGAGATTATGTGACGG
>JBCCWF010000060.1:0-19414 GCA_039194035.1 Cyanobacteria bacterium P01_E01_bin.6
AGGTCAATCGTGTGTCTTTCCTTGTAAGCCATGAGGCATTATTCATGCTCTTTTTTTTGATGTTTTTCCCTTGTAAGTAGATGGCCATCATTAAGCGTATCCTTCCAAATCCTGTGCCGCCCACTGCGCAGGCGACACAGGATTTGGTGTTTTGGTTTTAATGACGTCCAGGTACTTATCAGTCTGATCCAACAATAAGTGGAGCAACTAACGATGACAGCGGCTGAGTTACCAGTGCCAGTGGGGGTGACTGAGGCGATTGAGCGGCGTCGAGCAGCTCGTTCTTTTCGCCCTGATCCGATTCCGCAAGAGATATTGGCAGAAATTTTTCGATTGGGGGCACGATCGCCGTCTGGCTATAACTTGCAGCCGTGGCGTTTTATCGTTGTACGAAAACAGGACAATAAGGAAAAGCTTAGAGCCTGTGCGTTTGATCAACGCCAAGTCTCAGAAGCACCAGTTGTCTTAATTTGTTGTGGCGATCGCCGCGTTAAGCAATCCGATTACATAGAATCTGTTATTCAGCTAGGTAAGGTATCAGGCGGCGTGAATGATGCCTTTGCTGACTACATGCGGACAGCTATTCCTCAACTGTTTGAATACAAACCATCTTTTGAGTCGATGGAAGCCTGGACAAATCGCCATACAATGCTGGCGGTTGCTCATTTGGCGATCGCCGCTGAAAGTTTTGGGGTTGATACCTGCCCAATGGAAGGATTTTTGTCTGCCCAGGTCAAAGAGGCTTTTAATATTCCAGCGGAGGTTGATGTGTGTTGTTTATTACCTATCGGGTATGCAACCGAGCCATTTAAGAAATATGGTGGGCGATTTGGTCCTGAGAAAGTGTTTTATAGCGAAGCATTTGATGAATCGTTCCAACCATAGCGCGTCAATGGGACAAGCGAGCAACACTACCTAGAACGCACTAGATTCCTAAATCGTCAATCAGGGTTGAGAAACTATTTTCTTAGTCATCAAGATTCCTATAGATGTTCATGTAGTCTGTCATTAACTGAAATGAGTAATACAACTGCTTCGCTGAATGATATCTATAAATTCTTTCAAGATCCTCCCCCTTCTCATCTAAATCAAGAGTTAGCTATTTGTTATGGATTATTCGTTTTACTGCAGAAAGATGCTTACAGCGTTGAAATCATTCAGCGGTTAAAAACAGAATATCCAGCGTATCGATTGTCGGATAGGATTCTTTCTAGTGCACTCGGTTTTTTAGAAAAGAGATCTGTTGTCATTGGATACTGGCAGAAGGCTGAGGGACGTGGGCGTCCTCGGCGAATGTATCACATTCAAGAAGACTGGAGAGATAAAGCAAAACAGCTTGCAGATTTGTGGGAATCATATGTTGCTCACGATGTCATACCGAAACCTATCGAATGTGGCACGAATTTTAGGCCAGCATGATCCTGGGTTTGACTTTTATTGCGAGTGTTCAATAGAGGAATGTTGGTTCTGTGATGATCGCAACAGATGATTAAAAAGTTTCTTTGAAACAACGCAGGTCAATTTCAAAGCTCCAGGCTGAGGGATGCTGCTGGTGTAGTTGCCAATAGGTTTCGGCGATCGCATCAGGGTGCAACATACCGTTTTCTCCCATGCGATCGCGCAAGTTCGGTGCCTTGCTGTTGAGCCGCTCATCACCATCAATGATGACGTGAGCAACATGGACGCTTTGTGGCCCTAACTCCCGTGCGAGTCCTTCTGCCACTTCTCGTAATCCAGCTTTCGCTGAGGCAAAGGCAATAAAAGGCGGGCGTGCCTTGTGGATGGTTGCCTGATGTTGCTTACGGTAAGCTATCTTAATCAGCAATGTGTTGACGAAAATAAGACAAAGAAGGCAACATGTGGCTCAATTGTTAGATCGTTTTATGAACTCTCAGTGTATGTTTGAACAGCTTGTGATTCGCCATGCCCAGCATAATGATGCAGACGCGATCGCCCATCTCGCAAAGCGGACGTTTCATGATACCTTTGCTGCAGACAACGCCTCATCCGATATGGAAATTTATTTGCGCGACACTTTTTCCCTCGAGCGTACCCAAGCTGAGCTCGTAGATTCTAATAATACCTTCCTCCTCGCATTTGCACACGATGCAGCGGAGCCAATAGGATATGCCAAGCTTAAGATTGAAAAAGAAGATATGAGCGTTCAAGGCACACGCACAACTGAGATCGAGAGATTGTACGTGGATGCAATAGCGATTGGTCAGGGTGTTGGTGCATCATTGATGCAAGCGTGTCTGAATGAAGCCACTGCATTAGATTACCAGGCTGTGAAGCTTGGTGTCTGGGAACGCAATGAAAGGGCGATCGCCTTTTACAAGCGTTGGGGCTTCGAGACTGTGGGAACACGAGTATTCATGCTAGGCTCCGATCGGCAGAACGATTTTATCTTGCAGCGAGCAGTATCGATATAGAAATCGAACGAACCCATGAATCTGCAAGTTGAACATAAGGATGGTGTGTAGAGGCATAATTACGCCTAGGTACGTATTGATATAGTGGTGTGCACCGCCTCGGGTAAGGAGCTAGCCATAATTAAACGTAACCGTCCAAATCCTGTGTCGCCCGCTCAGCGGGCAGCACAGGATTTGGTGTTTTGGTTTTAATGACGACTTACCAAAACATGAGGTGGGGCGCGTCGCGCCATACTTAATCAATTTGCACAGCGCTACATGTGCCACAAAATACCATTTATTCTCACTGACTTTTTATTTAAAGGAAAGTACTCTGTCCAGTAGTAATACTTATAACTGTCATGAAAAAGTGTCACTTTCAATGCTTTAGATAGATGAGCGGAGCTAACTGTTGAATGTCAGTAGATAGACATCAATAAATTCACTTTAAAAACTCGGAGCGCCCCCCGGAGGGTCACTCTCCAGGTTTTTAAAGTGAGTTTAATATACGCCAAGCTACTTATGTACCTGGAAGTATTCTTGCAAGTTAAAAGTGTCTTCTGTTCAATTGTCGCTTTCTGTTGAGGTTGAATCACCTATTGAATTATCGAGTAGGTGTTTCTAGGCTTTGCGATTTTACATGAGAACCTTCATGTCGTCACGAATGTACTCAATGTCATCAAAGCAAGTAGGGGATCTGCAAATAAAAAAGATACCCAATAGAGAGGCGGTGAGCTACGCCCGCCGCCCATCTATTGGTACTTTACTTTCTAGCAAGTCCCTAGGTTAAGAATCGTTCAGGGTGGAGCATGTCATTCCCGTGTTAGAACAGCATCACAGTAAATCTCAGAAAATGCTTTTAACAGATAGTCTTACTGGATTAGCAAATTGGCGACTTTTTAATCGTCATCTTTCAAATGAATTCAACAAGATTCACCGATATGGTCAATATTTGTCGATCTTGATTGTTAATGTTGACAGCTTCAGGAGATGCAGCAGTGTTCGCTTGAATGCTGATCACGATGCAACGCTAAAGTCCCTGTCAAATAATTGGAATAAGTGCATCGGTTTTTCAGGAGACATGCTCGCACGGCACATCGGCAACGAATTTGGTGTAATTTTGCTCCATGCCAATGAACTCCATGCCCGAGGCATTGCTCAGAAGTTCACGACGATAGCGCATTATCACAACGTATCTATCTCGATTGGCATTGCGTTTAGCCACGAAACGGCGACTGTTGAAGATTTAATTGATATTGCTAATCATCGGCTATATCAAGCGAGAGTTTCTAACACTCTGGTCGATACATCAGAATTCTGAATCACAAAAGGCAATGAGCTTGTTTGCTAAAGAGATCCATCAAAGATCCACAACTCTATAGCACAATACAGCCACAAATGATTCACCCTATTGCATTCAGCGATCGCCCACGCTAATACTTCCAACCATCCCCGCTTCAGCATGGCCTGCAATCGAACAATGCAGCTCATATTGCCCAGGTTTGAGGGGAATCAATACCCATTCGGCGATCGCCCCTGGCTTTAGTTCCAGTTCGTGGATGGCTCCTTTTACTTCCACGTTACCCGCTTCTACTTTCTGTGTCCAAATCGCATCAGCAAAGTCTTTGGCCGTAAAGTAATGCTTCTGAGGACTCGGATTATCCAGCACAAACTTGTATCGTTTACCTGCTTGGACGGTGATATCACTGGGGACAAATTTCAGCTCCCCGGCCTCTGTTCCCAGGTGAATGGTTTGTTCAATCGGAGGTTCTTTCATCAGCGAGGCGGCGATCGCCGATGGCATGTAGCGATGGCCAGTGCTGCCCTTCTCGATATGTCCACTACCCAACCAACAGCACAACGCTAACCCAAGACTGATCGCCCAAACTCTCCATCTTTTGGCCCACAACGATGGTGTCATGTTTCCTCCCTGATGCTGATTTCAATACCGTTTCTCCATTATTGATAGAGAACCGATTCCTTTGTTGATAAGTGCCTAGACGTCATTAAAACCAAAACCCCAAATCCTATGCCGCCCAATTGTCGCCCGATGCGCAGGCGGCACAGGATTTGGAAAAATACGTTTAATTATGGCCATCTACTTACTATGTCAAAGTTTGACAGACCCGTGTGATGCTCCATCCGGTATTTACCCTTTCAGAATTTCCAAAGACGTTGGATACGCTGAAATTCACCTATTTTGCGTATTGTGATGGCTGTACCTCGCCGGAGTCGGGATACAGCCATGCAATCAATAGCTAACAGCTTACTAGGTTCTCATCTTCAGAAGTCTATCAAGAAATGTATGAACCGGGCGATCGCCTCAAGACGCGTCATCTCAGCAAAGGGCGATCGCCACTCCCAAAAATTATGCAGCTTTGCAAAATTATTAGGAACATTCTCCATACGTCTCCGTCTAACGACCTAAAGGAATCTCTTAACCCTAGTCAGTGAATGTGAAAACTGCTGATTACTTGATTCCGGCGTCTTGATCGCGAGACATGAAGCAAACCTCAGTTGAACAACTGTGGGGCAAAGGCATCTACAGTAGCGATGATTTCTTGGGGTTGTATCTATCAGTTGAATTGAATGTCAGACGAATCGATTAAAAGAGACGTTGGTTTCCGGTAGCGTTAAGAAAATTCTTGACCATGCCATCTATATTCATTAAACAAACAGTGAGCAACTGTTATGTTTCCTCGTGCCTAATGGATAGATGGACTCGGAATTTGAGAGTGACTGGCTTCAGTCGCTTCATACCTTTAATGAGAGATTGTGACGTTGACACCTGATGGTTTGTGCACCATCTCACGATACTCCTTCGATATCAAATGGAAATGGGAAATGCCCTTCCATATGTCAATTCTTAAGTCTTAAGTACCTGGGCGTCATTAAAACAAAAACCCCAAATACTGTGCCGCCCGCGCAGCGGGTGGCACAGTATTTGAAAGGTTACGTTTACGTATGGCTAGCTACTTAGCACTGCTTGACTCAACGCAATGCAACGTTACCGTTAGATTCACCTAGCATCACCGTTCGGTTCATCTTGAGTGCTTCACTCAAGAGAATTAAGTAGTGATTTGAATCCATGCGTTTGAGGACTTAAGGCGTGCTCAGTGTTCCCATGTCTGTACGGTCGTGGAACCTATACGTTTTTAGAAACAGGCTCGGAATACCACACAAAACAACTACTTCGCTGCCGTCGATACCTGCCAGGGAACTTCGTGACATAAAAGTTCTCTTGGTGTGAATGACTTTGCATGATCACCTAGAAAAAGCAGCCAATCTAAACATAATGGATACTATTAATCTTTCCGAATTCGATGCTATTACCTTCCACTTTGATGGCAACAATAACGATAAAGATGATATCTCAGCGCTTCCCATTGCGGCGGCGATCGCCAAATCGGCAGGGCTAGAAGACAAGATATCCTTCTTCTACGGCAACAATGTGAGTGAGAATAACAACTCCAATCAAGAAGCAGCGATGCGGGAGAGTGCTGCCTTTGCAGAGACGTTAGGCATCGACACCTATAGCTATCAGGACGGACTCCAGAAAACCACCAACGAACTCGTCAAAATCCTCAATTCAGGGAAAAAAGTTCTTGCGATTGAGGGTGGACCGATGGAAACGATCTATCGAGCACTAGAGCAGACCAATCCTGCGAATCGGGGCAACGTCGTTCTCCTTTCCCATTCCACTTGGAATGAAGACCGAGCAGAGGGCAGTCGCCCTGGTGGTGGCGAGCCTAGAACTTGGGCTGATTTGCGTCAGGACTTCCCTGAGGTACAGCAGATCGACATTAAAGATCAAAACAACGGGAGTAATAACGATAGGGGTTTCAACAGCTTCAAGTGGGACTGGTTAGACACTACCAATAACCCTGTGCTGCAAGAAGCACGAGATAAGATGCAAAATGCTCAGGGGAAAGTGAATGATCCCTCTGATGCGGGGATGCTCTTCTATGCCATCACGGGGAACGAAACCGCTAACCCGGATGATGCCAAAGCTTTCTTTGATGCAAACCCACCTTCTTTTTCGTCAAACCCATCCCCTAACCCGACGCCTACACCAACCCCCACGCCAGACCCGAATCCTGGTAATGAGGGTGATGTGTTTATGGCTCAAGACGGTCAGCTCGTGCTTGAGGCCGAATCCGCAACTCCAGTCGGTAGCTGGAAGAGTGTTTCTGTTGATGGAGAAACAGGACTATTGTGGGACGCGGCCAACAGTAGCTATGGCAAAGTACCGACTGGGCAAACCCTCAGCTATGCCTTTGAAACGGACGAATCGGGTAGCTATAACATTGCCATGCACTCAGGGCGCATTAAGTCGACCATGAATGGGAGCGATCGCTATGAGAATGGCAAGGGCGGTAAAGAGCGCAGCGACACGGGAAATGATGCGTATGTTGCTATCGTCAATGCTGAAACAGGAGAGGTTGTTCAGAAACCGACCAAACTTTTTACAGGACTCGGCAGTGCAGACAGAGACCTAAAATGGGGCACAACATTTGATGCCAATCACAAGAAGTCCCAGGCAAAGGTTGATCTGGATGCCAATACCCAATACCGATTGGAGATTTCAGGTCGCTCAGATGGCTATGTCTTGGATCGCATCACCCTGAGTAATGATGGGGTCTTAAAAGATGCCAATGCACCAGAGTCTCCGCTAAAAGGGAGCAATCCAAGTCCTACTCCCGACCCTGCACCGGAGCCAACTCCTGACCCAGATCCAATTCCCACTCCCGACCCAAGCCCGACGCCCACCCCAAATCAACCGTTGCTCACGTTTGCGTTAGTCAACTCAGAAACCGACAAAATTGTTGATGGATATGAGAACTTAGATGTCAATGGTTCGATTGATCTGAATGGGTTAGATGTTGATCAATACAGCGTTATTGCTCAAGTGAATCCGAATCATCCCGATGCAAAAACAGTAAAAAGCGTCAAATTTGAATCTAGCCTGGGCGATCGCACTGAAAATGTGGCTCCCTATGCCCTCTTTGGGGATTCGACAGGTGATTTTTCAGGTAAGATGCTTGACACTGGCGACTATACCATTAAGGCAACGGCTTATACAGGAACAAATGGAAGCGGAGCAGCTATTGATACGGCAAACGTCGGTTATACCGTTGTAGACACAACGTCGGGATCAACTCCCGATCCCATGCCTACGCCTGCACCGGAGCCAACACCGAATCAACCCCTGATGACCTTTGCTCTAGTCGATGCAGAAACTGATGAAATTGTTGATGGATACGAAAACTTGGGCATGGGTGGCTCGCTTAACCTCAGTGGTTTAGATGTTGAGAAGTACAACGTCGTTGCGAAAATCAACCCTGATTACCCCGATGCAGATGCCATTGAGAGCGTAAAATTTGAGTCAAATTTGGGCGATCGCATTGAGAATGTTAAACCCTATGCGCTGTTTGGTGATATCAAGAGTGATTACAAAGGGCGAGTTCTCGATGATGGCAACGTCACGATCAAGGCGACTGCTTATTCGAAAGATGCTGGAAAGGGAGAGGTGATCGGTTCAACCAATGCTGACTACACCATCATCAACACAACCCAATTAGATCCTGCGTCAGATGGACCCAGCATGGGTAGCGATAATACCGCGACTAAGGGTGACCAAGGACTTACCCCTGATTCTTCTAGTCCTGGCATTCCTGAAAGTGAGCAAGATCAAACGGCCAAAGGCCCTTGTCCAGTCACCGGTGGCTCGGTCTGCAACTGTAAAAAGGAGAAGGACGACAAACAAGAGACCGATAATGATTCCAAGGCGCAGAGTGCAGATGTAAACGCCCCTGGTGGGGATTACATGTCTGGATCTGGTTCAGACTCTGGTTCAGACTCTGGCTCAGATACACCGAATCTAGGTGGAATGGATGGGAAAACGGTGGTCGTTGAAAGAGATAATCAGACTTCAAAGATTATGGGGACGAGTAAGGATGACGTCATCAGCATTCGAACCTCCACCGGTAACAGTACAACGACCCAGGCCGGCGGAGGCGAAGATACCGTCATTCTCTACGGGTCTGATGAGATTCCTACAGGCAACTACCACAAAATGTTGGCAAACCTGAAGCAAAATCCTGTCAAAACAGCGACTGATTACTTTAAATCAACCCATACGGTAAACCTTGGTTCTGGAAAAACCGATGGTGCCGATACCCTGTCCCTCATCAGTGAGATTGGTGCGATACCCAAGTTTATGCTGAAGCACACGGGGGACAATGGCAGAATCAACGGACAAGGTGTGGCTGGTGAAAATGGCAAAGCCTACGATCACTGGGCAGGTGTGTTTGGCTTTGTCGATATCAACAACTTTGATCCTGATAATGACACCCTAAACCTAGCAGGCCATACAACGACCCTTGGTGAAAGCTTCACCAAAAATGGTGACTTCTTCCAAACCGTGTACTCGGAGCAAAACGCCAACAATAAAACTGGCCCGAGAGCAGGGGCTGCCCATGATGATACTTTCTTGGGGTTACTCAAGTTTGAGGGGGGTGCTGCATCTGCGGATGCCATCGTTGATGCCATCAACCTTGAAGGCATGAAAAACTATGTGGTGAATGGTCTGGGCAAAGAGGTGTTTGAGGGCGATCCAACGTCAAACAAAAGCAACGACACCCTTACTGATGAGCCGTTGATGACTTTCTCATTGGTTAACAGTGAGACCGACAAAATCGTCAAAGAGTACGAAAACATTGGCAATGGATCTGAAATCGACCTTAGCGGCCTTGATCTAGAGAAATACAACGTGGTGGCTCAAATCAACCCCGATCATTTCTATGCAGACTTGGTTGAAAGCGTGAAATTTGAGTCGAACCTGGGCAATTCTGTGGAGAACATCAAGCCCTATGCGCTGTTTGGTGATATCAAAGAGGACTATAAAGGGAAAACACCTGAAACGGGCAAGGTGATGATCAAAGCCACCGCTTACTCGAAGGATGGCGGTAATGGAAAGGCAATTGGCTCTACCAACATTGATTACACAGTTGTAAACACCCCAGCGAATCCCGACCCTAACCCAGACCCCAACCCACCAAACCCAGGCGGAATGGAGGGTAAAACGGTCGTTATCGAAAAAGGTGACATGACCCAGCGAATTCTGGGCACACGGAAGGATGACATCATCAGCATCCGTTCCTCTACCGGTAACAGCACGATGACAGGGGCTGGCGGTGGAAGTGACACTATCATTCTCTACGGTTCTGATGAGATTCCTAAAGGCAACTACCATGACATGCTGGAGAAACTGGAGAAGAGTCCCTTCAGGACTGCAACTCAGTACTTTGATGCACGACACATCGTTAATCTTGGCTCAGGTAAGAACGATGGTGCCGATCGCCTCTCTCTTGTGAGTGAGCTAGGCGCAACGCCGGACGTTATTGAGAAACACACAGGTGCAGGCGGTAGAGTAGACGGAAAAGGAGTTGCGGGTGAAAACAATCAAGCCTATGACCACTGGGCTGGCGTCTTTGGGTTTGTTAACATCGCTAACTTCGATCCGAACAATGACACCTTAGAACTCGCGGGTCACACAACCACCCTCGGGAAGAGCTTTACGAAGAATGGCCACTTCTTCCAAACCGTTTACTCTGAGCAAAATGCCAATAACAAAACAGGGCCTAGGGCAGGTGCTGCTCATGATGATACTTTCTTAGGCTTGCTCAAGTTTAGAAATGGTGCGTCGTCTGCAGATGACATCTCCAAGGCAATTAACGTGCGTGGGATGGAAAACTATGTGGTGAATGGCACGGGTAAGCAGGTATATGAGGGAGACCCGACATCCAATCAATCCAACGAAATGATGGCATCTGATGATGCTCCAAAAGGGAATGATCCAAAAGCTGCCCTGGATCTGTCTAACTTGGAGTCTTATGGTGGGAAAAATCAAGACAAAGCACTCACTCAAACGATCTCGAATAACAACACTGCTGTTCGGATGGAAGGGAACGGGTGGAAAAAAATGGGTGTGAACTACACGATTACCCCTGAGACCATATTGACCTTCGAGTTCCGCAGTGATGCTGAGGGTGAGGTGCACTCCATCGGATTCGATGACAACAACACGATTCGCAAGGGCGATCGCCAAACTAGCTTCCAACTCTTTGGGGTGCAAGATTGGGGCAACAGTGATTTCGAAACCTATGTTTCTGGTGACGGCTGGCAGTCCTTCAAAATTCCTGTTGGGGAGTACTTTACCGGGGAGAAGAATTATCTTACCTTCGGCAATGACCACGACATTGCAAATCCAGACGCCGTGAGTGAATTCCGTAATGTCATGCTTTATGATGCAGGCGCAGGCATGGGTGATGATTATGGTAACTCAGACGACATGTTGACTGGAAAAATGGCTAATCAAATCATGTCTACTGATCTCACCAGCAGCAAAACCGCGTCTCCCTTGATGACCTATGAGGCGGCAGGTATGAGCTAATCACGGTGTTCCATACTCCATTGCTATATTCAATCTAAGCTGGGAATGGTAGCTTTCTCCATAAGACAACTACCATTTTCAGCCTAGACGAGGGTTATCTCCCAAAAATCCCTCCCACACATCATGTGGGAGGGATTTTTGGGGCTCTTGTTATCGGTCAGGCGATCGCCATATCAACTATCGAAACAACTGACAAAGAAACTTAAAGAACCATGGCCACTCGTTGTAAAACTTGCGCAGCCAGCTAAACAGCTTCTTCAGATTGGGAGGAGTATCCTCATAGTCGGTCTGATGAGGCCGTGAACATGGAAGACCTCCACTAATCGGAGGGCGTGGTCGAACAACGGGAGGTGCACAGTGGGTTACTTGCCCAGAGGAAGAGCAAGCCGCCGATCGCCCTCGAAGGGGCGGCTGTATCCGCGGCGGACGGCGTAGGGTTCGGTTCATCGGCGACCAATCCTAACAACGTCACCGTCAAAGGTTGGTACAGAGAGCACATAGGGGTCGGTGAGATAGGTCAATGCTTGCTCTTCCAAAATTTCGAGGGCAATTTGTTCACCCATGCGGAGGCTATCGTAGTAATCACTGTAGTAGTGAACCCCTGCCATATCTCGACCAATGGAGATATTGGCGGCCAATTTGTTTAGCTCACCTTCTAGTGTTAAAAACTGATCTGGATGGCAGGATACAAGCTTATCTGTACTGCAACCAGGTAAGTCAGGAGCACGAAAAGCAATCGGGGTATCTCCGCTTTCAAAGCGCTTAAACACGCCACCTCCAGGAGCCTCCACTAGCACAGCACTCGTATCAAAGAATGCTTTCAGAATAGTTACGCAGGCTCCAGCAACAGTGGCATGACCTGCACCATAGGCAGGGTGCATTGGTGACCCTTCAGGAAATGCCATGGGTAGCAGATAGTTGCCGCATAATTTTGCGACCTCAGTTAGCGTGGGTTGCAATTTGGCTTTGAAAAGTCGGACGTCAGACTGTAGTGCAGGAGGCACTTTGCTGGTTGGTACGCTCTTCGCATCGTCTAGCAACCGAATCAATTCAATGCGTGCGGCTAATGCTTCTGGACGTAAGCGAATATGATTATTGAACTTCTGGAAACGAACTGCTTTCAGTCCTCGTGTGGCAACCTCGGTCACTAGGTTCAGGATGTGTGGTCCACCGTAGAGAGCAAACCCACCTGCATTACGGCGAGTATCTGCGTTGCCAGAGGCAACGCCAACCCCAGAAAGGTGATCAAACGCTGGATCAAAGGGAGTTCCCATGCCAAGTAAGATGATGCAGGCATTCAAATAGGCTTCATATAGTGCATCGTAGTGGACATAGGTAGCTAAATCTCTAGGGGTTGAAATAAATCGACGAACAGGAGCATTTGAATTCGCCTCAGGGACATATGCTTCAGGATCTGGCCTGAGACCACGCTGCGCGTCAACATACGTATCCATTGAGGTCATATAATTCACCCCAGGTTTTGCAACGGGAACTTTTTGGTCAATTTGCAGAACTCCATAGGTGATTCTTCCCTCTGCAATATTACCGCTGCCATTGACATCCTTGTTCCCGATGAGCAGAAACTGAGACAGGTAAGGTCCAATCTCAACCCCTGGAGACGATCCTCGAAAAACAGTTTGAGCATCAAATTTCTTGTCAGCACCTAGTTTTCGAGGCCGTCCAGTTTGCTTCTCATATTCAGTGATATATTCGAGTGCATTGAGCCGATAAATTGAATCTGAGATATTGGTATTTGATGTACCGTTTTCAAAGTCATTGAACGGCACGTCCCTCAGAATCGCTAGCTCGTAGACTTCTGCCATTTCAAGAACAAGTTCTGGATTGGCGACCCCGCTAGCACTCAGGAGTGGAGGTGCGGGGGCCATCGTTACCGCTTGGGCATCTGGCCCCTGTAGCTCATACACAACACCGGCTGTCGGTGCTTCCCACTGTCTAAAATTGTTAGGAGGGCACGCAACGGGCTTTACCTCAGTACCAACAACTGCAAATTTTGCGCCGTGGCGAACGCGCTCTGAAAATGGATCGATGAAGCCATCATCAATGGCACGACGAAACTCTACAAAATCTTGAGCTTCTTGCAATAATCCCGTCTCTGGGTTGTGGGGTAATCCCTTTGTAAACGACATAAAATACTGGTCGCCAGCGTATCGCTGCTCATCTCCGTTTGCTTGATGGGTCGGATACTCGCGACTTCTGGCTAGTTCTGCTGCTTCAACACGAACAGCATAAGATTCCTGTCGACGATCAGTCATGGAAAACTCCTTCTGGTGAAACGATTGATCAATCCTTTACTCAATCGTTGAGAGAGGATCTCAGAACGAAATTGATTCCAATCAAATCTAAAAAATCAATGATGCCCGTGGCAGTACCCTAGAGGGTAATCTTTCCAAGGCTAGAGATAAGTCGCTAGCCATCATTAAACGTGTCGGGTGCGATCGCCGTCTTGAGATCCGCGACACTGTTTGGATTTGAGTAATACTTTATGCGCCGAAATGCGCCGAAGATTTTCTTTGTGCTTTGTGTAACCTGCTATAGGCACAATGAATCCTACATGTAATCAGTATCTGGATCATCTGGATCTAGTATCGTCACCCTGAAATTATCGTCGAGCAGCTTAGTGTTTAGGGCATCGATAATGGCCGACTGCTTCATGACATCAGCAACAGCTTGGAAGTACTTACCCTTTGATGTTGTGTCCGTTTCGTAATCTTTATTCATCGCCTCGCACAAGCTCTCAGCCTCAGGCCATCTGCCTTCTGCTCCACCAGAGAAATCATAACCAGGCCAACTAGCAACATCGCCCTCAAAGCACGAATCGAAAGAGTCATCCCCCACATAGAAAACAGAAATTTCGATGGATGCGTTCCAAGGGAATACACCAACATCAAGAATCTTGAGTTTGCGAAAGGATTTGATGTCGGCAATCTTTGCCAACATCGCTTGTTCAAATAATGATTTCCATTCTTCAAGTGTCATGTGGCTGCAAGAGGGCTTGAAATATGTCTATCTACTTAGAGAAAAAGATATACTGCTGACAATAGTACTGCGGCAATGATGTCACCAGCGATCCATACCCAGTTTATCGAAATAGCAAAAGACGTGAGTCCGTTATTGGCAGGTGCGATCGCCAACACTGGGCCACTTGAGCTAGCTCCACGTCAAGAGACTCCTTTTGCTGAACGACTGTGTCGGGCTGTTGCGGGACAACAACTATCGGTGAAGGCGGCTAAGACGATTTGGGGTCGTGTTGTGGCGAATGCTTCTGGCTTACCCTTCATTGAGTATGTGGCAGTTGCCACCCCAGAAACCTTACGGACTTGTGGGTTATCGGCATCAAAAGCGAAGGCGATGCGGGCGATCGCCCAAGCGACTCTGGATGGCCAGATTGATGCGACAGAATTGGGTGCTCTTGACCATGGCGATCGCACTCAACGACTGACTGCAATTTGGGGTGTGGGTCAGTGGACAGCTGATATGATGGGCATTTTTTATTTTGGTGATCCAGATATCTGGCCAGATGGTGATATCACCGCCAGGAAGACGCTTGAAAAACTAACCAGTTCACGACGAAAGACAACGCGTACGGCTGCTCGTTTTGCGCCACACCGATCATATTTAGCACTCTACATGTGGCGACAAGCTAATGCTGCTCCAAATTGATGGCGATCGCTATACCCAAGCTAGCTCACTTGGACTTTCCTTCATTGCATCTGTAGCCATGCCATTGTCGACAATATCGTCGACAGTGACATGGCTACGGAGCGTCTGTTGAATCAGCCATCCTCGCGTCAGCCTTCTATTCATTTTCTTTCTGAGTACGATGATGGAGATGGCTATGCCCATGATTTGATTCGTGATTTGAACCGAGTGGACAACCATCAATGGGACAGGCTTCAACAGGTTGTTCTTTGATCACATCTTCAAACCGAGTGATACCAAATTCATCCTTGATGGTTGAGAGCATGGTTTGAATGTGTTGAGTGACCTGGTTTCCTCGCATACCCATGCAGTGTATCGGAGCCACGCCTGCAATCTTTTGGTTTCCTTTCCATATTTCGGCTGCTAGAGCATGCACTGGCGAATGTTTTGTTTGACGATACAGTACTAAGACGGCAGCGCTAGGCTCGGTATCCGGATTGATGCTAATGGTGATGTCCCGATACTCAGATTGAAGAGATTCATTCTCCCTCGTCGGGCTTGTGCCGTTGCGTCTGATGCGACGACGGGTTCGGTTGATGTCTTCTCGATGACGGTAGTGCGATCGCCGCCGATGACAAACAGATGGGTTCCAGCAATTATCTCCCGATGGCCCATGCTGTTCTTTGGCTTTTTCGGCCGAGAGTGTGCTGCAGTGGATACATTTTTTTTGAATCGGGCGACTCATGTGTATACAGGTTCCTTATTATGGCGATCGCTAAGTTAGGATGACACTGAATTTAGTGTAATTTTAGTGTAATAAGTTTATTCGTACCATACTTGAGGCCGCTAAAGGACACCAATTTAGCAGCGATAACATCATGTAAATACTTCAGTGAAATCTTTCTACGTTCAGTAACCTTTAGATTCCTAGGTGTATTCGAATGTCTCTATCAACTTCTATCGACGACGGCTTTTTACAGGTTATGGTCTTTAAACTGGTTGCTTTTCTGGAGATAGTGAGGTGGGTAGCATAACAAGGTTGTATATCTAGTGGGAATGCAGAGACTAACTTGCCTTGATTCAAATAAAGAGTTTTGACTCTTGCCTCAATTGAGCTATTTTCAGAGCCTGAGAAATTTCCTTTGGGCCGGGAGTTGACTTGCTGGATGACATTGAATAACAACAGATGCAGATTAGGAGCAGATTCATTGAGACAAGGAGGGATGTCGTCATCGGGAGAATTAAGTTTATCTTTTTGGATATAAAATTGTTGAGTCTTAATGCCTATCCTGATTTGTAAAAGTGCATCTGCTCCTAGTCTAGAGATCAATGTGTTTGAAGGGGTCGTTCACATTGATCCATCAATACTGTCTTGGACAATGCTCGTAAAAGAGATGTCGTAGTAACATTATCTGCGTGAAAAATTTTCCATATGATTCAACTTGTATGGGTTCAAAAGGTTTTGTAGTCGTTTTCAGTAGCCTTCTCTTTTCCTTCCGTCGATCGCCACTCATTCATTTGTTTCCTTAGGTTATTTATAAGTAGACGATATTGATTGATACTTAAGCTTGATCGTGAAGATTAGCACTAAGCGTTTTGTGCTTTTGTAGGATAATGCTGCATAATTTTTCATGAAGGCTCTTGCTACTTTCGCTAGTTCAAACAGGCAACTGATGCTTGTCTTTCGATTCCTTGCAAGAAATCGTTGGTTTCAATCGCCTTAGTAAGCTCCTCAGCAGCTTCATCGGCAGAAAACTAAAAAATAGTGATTTTTAATCAGTGAAATAAAACACTTCAGAGAGCTTTATTCTTCTTATCGTAATAACCAATAACGACTTTTATTCTGTGACTTACATTATTACGCTTTTTAATCAGGCAGGCGGGGTTGGAAAGAGTTCTCTCACCATGAACCTGGGTTATCATCTAGGCCGTCGAAAGAAACGTGTGTTACTGATTGATATGGATCCTCAGGCTTCTTTAACGGCATTCATGGGCTTAGAACCCTCGGATTTAGAAGACACGATCTATGAGTCAGTACTTCTGGGTGAAGATTTGCCAATTCACGACAAGATGCACGGTATTGATTTAGTACCCGCTAACATCAATCTTAGCGGTGCAGAAATCGAGCTTGTTGTTGCTGATATGCGAGATTTAAGGTTGAAAGAAGCAATAGCTCCTATTGTCAATCAGTATGACTACATTTTGATTGACTGTCCTCCTAGTTTAGGCTTGTTAAGCTACATTAGCTTAGTGGCTGCAACGCATGTATTGATTCCAATTCAGACTCATTACAAAGCACTGAAGGGTACAGAGCTTTTACTAAATACGATTGCACGGGTTCGCGCTAGAGCTAATAAGGATTTGGCGATCGCAGGAATTGTTCCAACTCTTCATGAGGCTCAAACTGTTCAGGGCAGTACGAACTTAGAAGCAATTCATCAGCAACTATCGAGAATCGGCACGATATTCCCTCCTATACCTCGGTCTATTGCATTCGCCGATTCATCTCAGGAACATTTACCTCTAGCCTTGTATCAACCTAAGCATCCAGCTGTCAAAATCTTGAAAACAATCGCGAAAGATTTAGAGAAGATCTAATGACTAGAAAGCGCAGAAGCGAACCATATCAGATAAAGGGCGTCGACGCATTGTTTGGAGAGCCTACAACTGCACCCACAGATGTAAATTATGAGCCAATCCAATCACCTTTGCAAAAGGAAAATGGCATTACATTGACGCTTCAGGAAATTTGTTTACCTGAAAAACAACCGAGACGCTATTTTGATCCTGTAAAGCTAGAACAGTTGACTGAGTCAGTCAAACAGCACGGAATTCTAGAGCCTATTCTTGTGCGGCCTGTTGGCGATAAATATGAGTTGGTTGCAGGCGAGCGTCGTTACCGAGCAGCCACTGCAGCAGGACTAGAGATCATTCCTGCTGTCGTTAGAGAATTTAATGACTTTGAAGCGTTAGAAGTCTCTCTATTAGAGAACTTACAGCGTGAGGATCTCAATCCAGTAGAAGAAACGGAAGGCATTTTAGAATTGTTGTCAATGACTCTTCAGATTACTAAGGCTGAAGTCATATCTCTCCTAAATCGTGCTGCTAACGCACGTAAGAGAGAGCAAGATTTGACGGATAACGTTATCCGTCAAATGGGTGAAGTCGAAAAAATCTTCCGGATGCTTGGTAGAAGTTCTCCAGAGAGCTTCCGTGCCAATCGATTGCCGCTGCTCAATTTGCCAGAAGATGTATTGGGTTCTCTACAAAGAGGTGAAATTGAGTATACTAAAGCCCGCGCAATAGGCAAACTAAAAAATAGGGGCGATCGTAAGAAACTTCTTTCTGAGACTATCGAAGGTAACCTTTCTTTGAGTGATATACGCACTCAAATCAAAAAGACATCTCATCTTTCGGAAAAGCGACTTCACTTAGAATCTAGGCTGAAAACCGTAAGTCGTAAAATGAAGGCAAGTGATCTACTTAATGATGCTCAAAAAATTAAGCAAGTGGAAGAACTGCTAAATCGAATCGAGGATTTGTTGAACTCTTAAGAATAGTACGTGTCTTGATCTCGATAAAGATGTAAGGTCTAGTAATAGTGTCACAAAATCACTATTCTGATATAGGCTCACTCACAACGATGCTCAATATTTAAATCATAAGGCTCAATAGATGTTTCAAGGAGATTGCGTATGGGCGGTTTAGTACGCTAGCGTCATGTGGCTTGTTGCGCTTTCCTTTGAATGTACCGGTCCTAACACTTGCCAAGTTGATAGATGAGGTCAAATGCTACGAGACGGTGCTCCACATGCGCTGGCCTAACGGGACTCAAGGCATTGATTATGGGTCTTCAACAGTGACGAAGCGCGGTAAACATGAAACCCATCCAGCTCGTCAAAGATATGCCTGTGGTGAGTGTGGACGCCAATTCGATGACCTGACGGATAGCATCTTCGCGGGACGTCATCAGCCGTTGCTCACTTGGATTTCGTGTTTATATCTGATGGGACTCAATCTCTTAAATCAACAAATTGCCCAAGAGTTGAGCTTAGATTAAAGATGACGTTCATCAGATGACGAGCGAATTGCGCCAAGCAATTGCAGATAAGAGACCCGAAGTGCAGCTATCAGGGATGGTCGAATTTGACGGAGTCTACCTCACCGCAGGGCACAAAGGTCAACCAGTGCAGGTTAAAAAAAGGCCTTGAGCGGCGGCGGCGGAAACTCAAAGGGATTCGGGGACGCGGTACGCTCGAAAAAGAGAAACCACCGGTCTTTGGAATGATTCAACGGGGTGGAGACGTGGTCATTAAAATGCTGGCTAATGTAGAACAGGCCACCATCGAGCCGATTATTCAAGCAACTGTACGAAGCAGAACCCTGATCTATACCGATGAATACGACATCTATGCTCGGTTGCCATCGTGGGGCTATGCTCACAAAAGCATCTGCCACAGTACTGGTGAATACGCTCGTGACGAAGACGGTGATGGCTTTTGCGAAGTACATATCAACACGATGGAGGGCTTTTGGTCGTTGCTACGATCTTGGCTGAGACCGCATCGGGGCATCTCTCAAGAGAAGTTACCAATCTATTTGGGGTCTTCGAATTTGTGCATAATGCTCGGAAAAGAGGAAAAGCCTTGACAGGGAGTTTATTGCACCTATTGCTTGCCTAGCTCCCAGAAGCTTCTACTGAGCTAATCATAAATGTCCTGAAGAAGGATAGCTATTATAATGCTAAGCATCATCAGGAGTAGGATTGCATAGTGCAAAGTCGTTAGCGGCGCGGGGTTGTGAAGTAGTGATGGCGTGTCGGAACAAAGAGAAGGCAGAGGAAGCGGCTCGGGAGGTAGGGATAGAAGGGGGCGCGTATCGCGTCATG
>JBCCWF010000061.1:0-19353 GCA_039194035.1 Cyanobacteria bacterium P01_E01_bin.6
AACCGGTTGACTCCAATAGATTGCTATTGGTTTAAATGTCTTCATACCCTTCGGGCGCGCGCCCAAGGAGGTGCTTAAAGTTGAGTTCAATAAACCGATTGCGGGAGCAGGGTTCAAAAAAACGAGTCCGATAGAGGTCTGATTTAGCCACCTGACGAACAAATTCCTGCACTGTAATCTTGCGATCGCGCAGCAAAGACTCAGCAATGACAAGACGTTCAGAGGTAAGAAGGTGCGGATTGCCTAAAACCTGCTGATAGACAGCAAGAATAATTGCTTCAATATCGCCTTGCGTCGCTTTGGGACGCAACTCTAACGGGGCGGCATCACTAAACGCCGATGTTCCTAAGCGAGATGCTGCTGTTGTAATAGCCACCTGCAATTCTCCTTGAATAATGTCGTCTTGAATACTGTCGTCTTGGAATGGATAAGTAGATAACCATCATTAAACGTATCCTTCCAAATCCTGTGCCGCCTGCTGCGCAAGCGGCACAGGATTTGGGGTTTTGGTTTTAATGACGTCTAGGTACTTAAACATGGGTGGGTGAGATCCATCAAGGATGATCGGCCATCGGCCAAAACCCCGTGTCATGGCTGATGACCGATCACCCCTGATAGCCAACGGATCTAGACAGTGGTCACGCTGATCACCTTATTGCCAGCACGATTCAACTGTTGGAGCTTCGTTGTCAATTGATCATAGGAAACAAGCAGTTCGGTCGTACTCTGCCGCACAACAGTTGAATAGCGGGATGCGGAACGAACAACCCGTAGTCGATAGACATCTCCACGAGCGCCACCCAATGCACCAGAGAGAGCACTGGGAGTGGGGCCAGCGATCGGAGTTGCCAAATTTCTGGCCACTTCCCACGTTAACCGGGGTTGTTTTTGTCCCTGCGCCCGGTCGCTGCTCGCATAACCGCGATAAAGCTGTAACAGTCGACTAAAGCCGATTGCTCGTTGCCCAGGATGATCCACTTGAAAATCTTGATGATAAGGAACAATATTGTCTCCAAACCGATTTTCATATTCTTCTGAGCCAAGGTAGGAGGCAATCTCAGCTTCATATCCCTGGGAAAGGAAGAGATCTAAATGGTAGGAGATCTCAGTTTGATCGTAGGGTGCGCGTCCCAATAAGTGCTTATAGTTCAGCTCAATAAAACGGACATGAAAATTGGGATATAAAAACTTTTTGCGATAGAGTTCTGATTCGGCGATCGCCCGGACAAAATCTCGCACCGAGATCACGCCTCTTGCTAAAAGCGACTCCGGCCCCACCAACCGATCACTCTCCATTACATGCTCATTCCCGAGCACCTGTCGGTAGGCTGCCGAAATCACAGCTTGAACGTCATCTTGAGTCCAATTTAAGCGCAATTCAACGGGTTCAGCTTCCTCAAAGGGTTTAATCCCTAATCTCCCTGCCTCTTTTAAGCCAGCCATGGTTATTTTCCTAACGTAACGAATCAATAAATAAGTCGTTTTTAAGTCGTTTTACGGATTTTTAACGTTACTGCTCCTAATGTTGCCCAGACGAATAAATGCAGCCGTTGTCCTGTTCGCTCTACTTATACGTAGATGGCCATCATTAAACGTATTCTTCCAAATCTTGTGCCGTCCGCGCAGCGGGCGGCACAGGATTTGGGGTTTTGGTTTTAAGCACGTCCAGGCACTTAGCAACGTTCAACTAGCGGTATTTAATCGGGTTAAGCTCAGGTTATGTTGTGAGGACTTGAAACACCCCCACAAAATAATCATCATGCGTACTTCATCCGATCGACATACCGCTGTGTCATTCCGGGCAACGCCCGCAACTAGAGCGCGTTGATGATGTAATCGATATAGGAGTCGAGCTCAAGCCCAGGATCACCACTTAGACCGTGGTTTGCCTTGATGTACTTGAGTGCCTCAGCATACCAACTCGGCACCAATTCAAAGCTGCTGTGCATTTCAGCCAGACCTGACAGCAAAAATTCATCCGCAGGCCCCGTTCCTCCTGCAATCAGGCAGTACTGAATAATCCGCACATAGTAGCCGATGTCGCGCAAACACTTGGCCTGACCACGAGCATTAGAGGCATAGTTGTTGCCTTGCATGGTCTTTGTATAAGGAAATGCTTGATAAACTGCGTTCGCAGCACCTTCAGCCAATTGTTGTGCTTTTGAACCCAGAGCCTTTGCCGCTGCTAAGTCATCGGTTGCCAAGCGCAAGCGGCCAAATGCAACTTGAAGTTCAACGTTGCCTAAGTAACGGCCTTGAGAATCAGCAGTTGCAACTGCTTCAGTCAATTGTGTTTTCATTGGAATGATATCTCTACTCGTGTTTCAGAAAGGTTTAATCGGGCAAGACGTTTGCTAGAACACTCTAGTCAACGGGATAAATTCTTGAGACGATTGCGTCAAACTTATGTCTGGACTAGGAACTGTTAGCCCACTGCCTTTGCAGCGCGGTCGAAGTAGCTAGCCAATTCGGACATCAAGGCACTACAGTCACCCGGTTGGATATTGTTCCGATCGTTCGCAATGGCGATCGCCGCGTCTTTCATCTTGAGAATACTGCTTGCCATAGAAGAGCCAGGAACCCCTAAAGCGACATAGGTTTCACGCAAGCCATTCAAACAGCGATCATCTAAAACACTGATATCTCCCAAAAACACGGCATAGGTGACATAGCGCAGGATGATATCCATATCGCGGATACAGGCGGAAACCCGACGATTGGTGTAAGCATTTCCACCGGGAGCAATCAATTGGGGTTGCTCATCAAACAATGCACGAGCAGCATTCGTCACAATCGTGGACGCGTTGCTTGTAATTCGGTTTACAACATCGGTGCGCTTTGCACCGTCCTTAACCATAGCCATCAACGCATCGATTTGAGCATTACTCACGAGCTGACCCTGGGTGTCAGCCTGTGAGACAACCTTCGTAAAGGCATCTAACATTGATCCAATCTCCTAAATAATGTCAGTTCACGTCTGCCTAAGCAGCCTCAAAAGGTTGCTGCACAAAACCATTTATTTTTACAAAAGCGTCTACCTTAAATAGGGAAAATGAAGTATCAGATTGTCTAATAAAAATCAAATTTCCTAATAAAAACTTTGACGGATTTGAGTATTGGTTTTGTTAGCGACAGAATGGCAACTGTAAAAACATGAGCCTTGAAAACTTGATCTTCAATTTTTACAAGTTCAACGCTCTAATTCTTTCGAGTTCGCCTTGATAATTAATTAGACCAGCTTGCTTGTGCAGAATTTGTGCAGCTCCAAAGAAATAATATGAAACATAAAATAATCAAAAAATATTACTAGTAGAAATCGACATAAAAATCTAGAGGAGAGCCTATAATCTTTTCATGAAAGGCCTTAGAAGATTTTTAAGAACATAGTGATCATGCCCTTAATTTTGACCTCAAGTTGTGAATATCCCTTTCGCCTTTTATAATCAATGACACTTTACTTCAGGTTTTTTAAGAGCGGGGTTTTGTGAAAACATGGCTATTTCTCTATTAGCTTATTCTCCTAAAAGTTGTAATCAGCGTGTCAATGCGCTGGGCGCACTAGATAATGAAGCAATTAGTTATTCTACGGATGATCTATTTTCGCCAACGGAGATGGGAGATCTGATTAATGCGGCTTATCGCCAGATCTTCTTCCATGCTTTTAAGTGGGATCGGGAAATTATTCTAGAATCTCAACTGCGCAACAGACAAATTACGGTGCGCGACTTCATCCGAGGATTGCTGTTATCGAATACCTTTATTGATAGCTTCTACAACAAAAACAGTAACTTCCGCTTTGTTGAGCACTGTGTCGAGAAGGTGTTGGGGCGACGGGTTTACGGTGAAGCGGAGAAGATTGCTTGGTCGGCGGTGGTCATGACCAAGGGTGTTCAAGGGTTCATTGATGATCTGTTAAACAGTGATGAATATATTGAAAGCTTTGGCGAAAATACCGTTCCTTATCATCGCCGTCGGACATTGCCTAGTCGTGCAACGGGCGAAACTCCTTTCAACGTTACCTCTCCCCGCTACGATGCCTATCACCGAAATCAATTAGGGTTCCCCCAACCGATTTGGCAGGAGGTTGTTCGCACGTTCCGCTCCTACGATCGGCAACCCAAGGTTGGAGATCCTATTTTGTTCCTCGATATGGCAAGAGGTATCAGTCCTCAAGCGCGTAAGCCAAGTGTTACGTCTACGGATGGTATTAATTTTGAAAAAACCGTACCTTATCGCCGCGTTTCTAGCTAAATAATCGCAGTTCAGAGGCTACGTTACTAGCGATTTAAATGACGTGGTTGTTCCCCCGCCTCCGTTGGAGGGTAACCCCCAATAGCTTGTCTCCCTGATATGCTCTTGAGCGATCGCCCCTAACCATATCAATGGAGGGATCTAGACAATCCATACGTTATTAATACCCATCAAGCTCTATGCCGCCCGCTGAGCGGGCGGCATAGAGCTTGATGGGTTTTAATTGTGTCGAGGTACTTAGTCATCCATATGCTATGGGGATTACTCAGGCACAAAATCATATCCATACCCCGACCGAGTCCCTGGAGAAACCGTGACCAACTGCATCGCCTGATTGCGATCGCCCGAGGGCAAAAACTGCACGGTGCCCGTTGCGCCCTCCACCCGAAACCCTGGGTCAGCCAGCGCCTGCTGCACCCCATTACGGGTGGGGTTCTGCCGAATTGCGTCGGCCAGGGCGATCGCCCCATCATAGGCCATGGCCGTACGCCAGTTAACGTCGCCGCCCCACTGTTGCCGGGACGCTTGGGCAAAGGAAGCTTGGGGATTAGAGAGCAAAACCCAGGGAACCGCCACCACCATCCCATCGGCTAATCGATTTCCCGCCTGCAACAGCTGTGGGTTATACAGACTATCGCCCCCCAACACAGCCAGCCGCTGATTATTCGCCGCAATGAGTTGGATGGCCTGATCTAGGGTGGCTGTATTCGTCGCCAAAACAATTGCCTCTGCCCCCCGTTGAATGGCATCCGCGATGCTGGCCGACGCATTAAACCCTGAATCGGTCACGTTGCCTTCCGTAACGATTTGGCCACCATCTGCATACAGTGCTGTGGTGAACTCATTTTTGAGGGACTGGCTGTAGTCGCTTTCGGCGTTGTAATAGAGTGCTGCATTCTGGATACCCATTTGATTGACGAGGTGCCGGGATAGCGCACTCGCCGTGAAGCGATCGCTCGGCACTGTCCGAAAAATGTAGGATCCTGCTTCTGAAATGCGCACCGATGTGCTGGTGGGAGAGATCATCACCAATTGGCCCTGCTCGTACACCTGTGCCGCCTCCAAGCTCGTGCTGCTGCCAAAATGACCAATCACCCCCACCACGGATGCATCTTGCACAAGGGAATCAGCCAGTTGGCTGGCGATCGCCGGATCATTGTCATCGCTCACAACCATCACCTTGAGCGGCCGTCCATTCAGGCCACCCGCTAGGTTGATCTCGTTCTGAGCCTGGGCCACTCCCCGCAGAATCTCTTGGGCGGAATTAACGGCTGTCGCTGCGGGCACTGCCACTGCAATGGTCGGCACCGATTGGGTGCCAATTCGAGCATTATTCAAATAAATCAAGGCTTCCGGGTCATTGCGGTTTTGCTGGAGATACGACTCCAATTGTGAAACCGCTGTGCCATAGTCTCCTGCCTGGATCGAGGCGATCGCCTGCTGCTTTGCTGGGGCGATCGTTTCAGCAATGAGAGATTTGTCCCCAATACTCAAGCGGCCAGCCAACGAATTTCCAGTCCCATTGCCTGGGGTAGGATTATTCTGAGCCGAATTGGTTTCCGTCGAAACATTGGATGACGGTAAACTTGCATTCGGCGTGGTTGACGACGTGGTTGAGACGAACCCAATCCCTATCTGTTTGGCAAGCCACCATCCTCCACCCCCTAATAAAGCAAGGGTAGCCACTAACGAGATGATTAAAACAGGGGCATTATTGCGTGTTGACATAGTGTTGACATAAATTCAGACACAACAAAACGAGTGACCATAGTCTCAGACTAGCCCACTATTAGCCGAAGCACACGACGTGAACAGTTGGCACCTCCCAGGAAGCGTTAAAGGATGCAACTCACTAACGTGTCCCGTATCCAGGCAATCGCGATAGGGACTAACAGTCGGGCACCTTGAAACATTGATTTCGCTTCTTTATGGTGCAATCCTAGTATTTTGTCATTTTTATTTTGAGAGATAAGGACTTCTTAATCAGACTCAACACAATCGTTCTCTGGGAGGAATTTCGTCCGTTGCTAGAGCAGAGTCATCAGAAACCTAGAAAAAGCAACGCGGGTCGAAAACCCATGTCGTGCTCCTGATGTTCAAAATGCTGATCCTGCAAACGCTTGATAAATCCTAAATTCCCCAACGTCATCGCCCCAGGACCCACTGTTTTATGATGGAAAGATGCAAAAGCTTACGATTACCCGACCCGACGACTGGCATCTGCATCTACGCGACGGCGCGGCATTGAAAGCGGTGCTGCCCCATACGGTACGTCAGTTTGCCCGCGCCATTGTCATGCCGAATTTGAAGCCTCCAATCCGCTCGGTAGCCGATGCTGCCGCCTATCGCGATCGCATTATTGCCGCCATTCCTGCTGGCCAGCGGTTTGAGCCTCTGATGACCCTCTACCTCACCGATAACACCAGCCCCGGAGATATTATCGCGGCCAAAGCATCCGAGTTTGTCAAAGCGGTCAAGTACTATCCAGCGGGTGCAACGACTAATTCAGACTTGGGCGTGACTGATATTCGAAAGTGCGATCGCATCTTTGAAGCAATGCAGCAGGTAGACATGCCGTTATTGCTACACGGGGAAGTCACCGATCATGATGTTGATGTGTTTGATCGCGAGAAGGTGTTTATTGAGAACCACTTGATCCCACTCACGTTACGATTCCCAAACCTGCGTGTGGTGCTTGAGCACATTACCACCTCAGACGCGGTGCAGTTTGTTTTAGCCACCGAGAATATCGCTGCAACAATCACGCCACAGCATCTATTGTTTAGCCGCAATATCCTCTTCAAAGGTGGCATTCGCCCCCATTTTTATTGTTTGCCCATTTTGAAACGAGAAGAGCATCGTCGAGCACTTTTGCAGGCAGCAACGTCTGGAAATTCTAAGTTTTTTCTCGGCACCGATAGCGCTCCCCATCCCCGCAATCGCAAAGAAAATTCCTGTGGCTGCGCGGGTTGCTTTTCGGCGCTGCACGCCATGGAATTATACGCAGAAGCGTTTGAGAGCATGAATGCACTGGATAAGCTTGAAGCTTTCGCCAGCTTCTATGGGCCAGATTTTTATCAGCTCCCGCGCAATACCGAACAGATGACGTTGACTAAGACGACCTGGCGGATTCCTGATGAAGTGCCATTTGTGGAATCCGGACTCGTGCCCCTATGGGCGGGGCAGGAGCTGGCGTGGCAAATGGCGGAGCAATAGCAAGAGAGAAGATCATTGATTGGGATGATAATGCGATAGAGCCATCATTCTGAGTGATTGATGCGTAAAGAATTGATAAGGACGTTTACGGCGCAAAAAGGATTGTTCTCAAGCAGGCTAAGACCCGCATTACCCATCGGGAAATTGCCAGTAAGCGATCGCCTCTACGTCAAAACTGCTGCAATACTGATTTCTTTCATGTCCATGGCAGGTGAAGACGGTACGTCCAACACCGTCAACGATGTGCTGGAAAGGTTATCTGTATCTTTTGCTAATAGATCAGCCCTATTACTTGAATCAGGTTTTGAATGCTAAGAACGGGGTTTAGAATCAGAGGCAGTTCGATATCCGGAGAAAAACCCCTGATGAAGGAAATTCAGATTGCGGCTGGGTGCAAAACGCGAATTATTCAACGTCAGTTCAGTAGTCTTGCGATGACATATACCTTTGATGCAGTTCCGACGAGTCAGGATAATTACTTGGCAGGGACAGTAGAAATCAAAGGGTCGACGTGGATTTTCCCAAAGCCGATACAACGGGTTCCACTGAAGCCAAGCAACACCGTTACAGCAGGTTTTTGGGATACCTTTTTTTCGGTTGACGTAATTCCAGAGGTTAATGTCGTCATTTCTCTGCCATCAAAGTCCGTTGAAGGTTGGTTTTTGCGCATTGGACTCGGTGTAGTGGGGATTGTGGTGATAGTTGCGATCGCCCTCATCCTTTTGACCTGAACCTTGCTTGGGATAGGAATGATTGGATTAACTGATCTAGCGGAGTCAAGTGTGACCGACATCCTACAGTTTTCGATCAACCATTGGTAATCTCTCAACCTGCACACCAGTCTTCAATTGAAGTGAATCTAGCAATTCTTCGTTAGAGAAGAATTGTGGAGCGATAAACCTCGTCACCGTTCCTTTTCGGTGAGCAATCGTGACATATTCAATAATGTGGTATCCCAAGTAATATCTCCGAGGCCGAATTTTATGAAGTTGTGACTCGATTTTTGTGACATCACCCGTGCTGATTTGATGACTCGGTAATAGCAATCGGCGAACCAGAATTTTGCGATGACTCACCTCAACAGCCGGGTTGTGAGCATACCAGCGATATCGCAGTGCAAAACTGCACAGAACAATGCCAAAAAGTATCACAACCAAATCCTCACCGTCGAATCCTCTGCCGCTCAATCGACGAAAACCTTCGAATAAAGCAACCAATCCGATAAAGAGCAAAACCAGGATAACGAAAAAGACGAAAGGTTTGGATTGATCTCGCTCAAAGGTATCGACGTTTTCCGGTTTAGAGTTTTTCTTACCCACGGTCATACAGTCCAATATCGGTTACGCTTCTGTAAGCAATTTTATGAAAACCCCGAACATAAGATTCTTGCACAAGAAAAATAGGTGATGCAAATAATAAGGTCACTGTGTTGTCGAGAAGCTGCCCTTGAGAGCGTTGATACATGTAACGGCGGCGCAGCTCCGTCAATGCTGTTTCTTCCACATTGGTGAGTTCTGGCAAGTCATGACACCATTCCAGAAAAAAGTCTTCTGTCTCCATCCGGCTTAGATGAAACCGCTGTTCTGCTTCTGCCAGAGTAGTCATCGCTTCGGTAATAGCAACTGACATCGCTTTTTCCCAACACTGAGCTCATTTTAGATGATTAGATATGCGTCGATAGCGTTGAAGGCGATCGCCCAGCAAACACTCAGACATATGTTAAGTAGCTTGGCGTTATTAAATCTATCCTCCCAATGTGTCATGTGATGAAATTAAAGTGCTGTTTTTAGAATGCATCTGCTATCTCCAATATGAAACTGACGTTAGAGGTTCTTCCTGAAATTGCTGCTCTGCTTGCCATCCATGAACAAGCAGGACAGCAGCCTGATAACCTGTGTGGCCCCTATTGGGTATCGATGCTGTTACAGACCTACGGAGGCTTTCCGGTGTCGGCAGTGGAGGTGGCAAAAGCCGCGTCCACGATTCTCCCGAGTCAGGGAAATTCAGCAGACTGGCTCCCTCCTGGAGCAGCATCGCGTATGGGCGAAGGCTATGACACTATTCCAACGGTTCCAAACGTCGATGAGTGCGGTACCTCAGTGGATGGACTTATCCAGGCCACTAAGACCCTGAGCCAGGGACGATTTTGCCTGGTACCTCTTCAATCAGACCACTGGGAATCAGGACTGAATGCCCTTGTACGAGAATGTCATGCTCATCAGGACTGGGGGCTGGTGCCGCTGCTGAATAGTCATACCAGTTATTTCTGGGGTTCTCGATTAACCCCATCGGCTGTTGTTCAATCCCTTCAGACGGGAAAGGAACCCTCCACCTCTCCAGACTGGAGTGTGGGTCACTTCGCTTTGCTCGCCGGACACCTTCAAGGACAATCCCATGGGCTTTATGCCATTCTCGACACCTATCCTCAATTTGGCTGGAATGGTTTACACCTACAGCCCCCAGAGGCGATCGCCCAATCACTCCTGCGTCCCCAACAATCGACCCAAGGCGGTGTTCTCCTCTTCACCAAAACAGAATTCCAATCCCCCATTCAATCCTGGGCACAACAACATGGCTTTCAAATCGCGTCTTGGGATAACGGCTCCCCATTTTGTCCCACTGGATACAACATCAACCCAGATCTTTCGCCACAGTAAAGGCGGTGTTGAAGGAGATGGCAATCATGGTTGTAGCTGTGCCAACGGAAGAGGCGATCGCCGAATGGATCTCATCCCTTGAAAGCAAAGGCGTTCGCTATGTTCGCTTTGAGTTGCCCGATTTGCATGGGGTGTCACGGCTGAAGGTTGTGCCCACCTCAAAGGCAGCCGGGTATGCCAAAAAGGGGTTAAATTTTTATGGCGGTACGCTGGCGCTGGATACAGCCTCGTCCTTAGTCGGTGGGTCAGGCTATCACGAAGAACGCAAATATCGCGATCATTTACTCTTTCCCGATTTAGAAACCTGTACCCTTGTCCCTTGGATGGACGATACGGCAAAAGTCATCTGCGATGCCTGCTGGAGTCCAGACGATCCGCTCAAGGGTGCTCCCCGCTATGTGCTCAAGGTGTTGCTAGACCTGGCTCAGCAGATGGGCTATGACGTGATGATGGGGCACGAATTTGAGTTTTATTTACTGGATGGCGAAACGCGCAAACCTTTGTTTGACGGACTACACATCTTCAACCATATCCGGAACCAGTACGTGGTTGAGCTGGATCAGATGCTCGATTATTTGCAAGAAGCGGGAATCGATATCATCACCCACAACTGCGAATATGCACCCTCCCAGTTTGAAATTAACTTTGGGCCAGGAATGGGCATTCGGGGAGCCGATAAGGCGTTTACCTTCAAAAATTCGGTGAAGGAAATTGCCCATCACTTGGGCTATCACGCCAGCTTTATGTCGAAACCCTTTCCAGGATTGGCAGGTTGTTGTTGCCACTTTCATATCAGCCTTTGGAATCATGATGGCACCAATGCCTTTTGGGATACGACGGCACCCGATGGCATTTCTCAAACAGCTCAGTCTTTTACCCAAGGCATTCTTGACCATGCTCCTGCCATGCTGCCGCTGATTGGCCCCACCCCCAATTGCTATCGACGGCTCAAACCCCACACCTTTGCTCCGTCGAATATTAGCTGGGGTATTGAAGACCGTACGGCCATGGTTCGGGTGAAAGCAACGGGCGACGACGGAACCCACCTGGAAATGCGCGCCGCGTCAGGACTCAGCAATCCCTATCTGAGTGCAGCCGCAACGCTTGCCGCAGGATTGTTGGGCTTAAAGGAAAAGCGTGAGCTACAGCCCATGGTTGATGGGCCAAGCGAAGACGATGCCAGTCTTCCACCTTTTCCAAAAACCCTCGATGCGGCATTAGACGCCCTCGCCGCTGATGCTCAAATGCAGGACATGCTAGGGGCTGAATTCTGCCATCTGTTTTCAACGGTGAAATCATTTGAACTCAATCGATTCCACGAACACATCACCGATTGGGAAGTTGCAGAATACCTGGAGGTGTATTAACGAATTTCTGTGGCCGCACAGGTGTGCAGCCACTCGCTGGTGTCCATAGCCGTTATTCAGCACGATCAGTTATTCAACCCGATCATACGAATCAGAACCATGCAGACCCTAACAAAGCAACCCATTACGGACGAGCAGATTGCACAGTTTCATCGAGATGGATTTCTTGTCGTCGAAAACTTATTCGACCCCGAGTTAGTCAATCGACTCGTCAACACATTTGACCCACTCTTCGCCGGGGAATTTGAAACGGGAACCTATCCTGACGAATGGCACTGGAATCCTCATCTCGGAAAACCGGGCGAAGCGGGGCAGATGACGGGGGTATGGAAATGCGATCGCACCATTGCAACAGCGGTTACCTCTGAGAAGATAGGACACATTGCCGCGACTCTAGAAAACTGGTCAGGGGCACGGCTATTGTCAGACGGCATTTGGCAAAAGCCCTATGGGGCAAAAGAAACCACCCTCCACCAAGACTCCATGTACATCAACTACCACACACCGTCGGGTGTCGTTGTGTGCTGGATTGCCTTGAGTCATGCGGTAGCAGGAGCCAGCACCATCGAATATGCCCGTGGCTCTCACCAGTGGGAGCTGGCCGACGCCGTGCCTGAGTTTCACAACCAAAACAAGAGCTATCGATCGGAAATGGAACAAGCCGCAAAGCAGGCAGGCATCGAACACCCCGACGTTGTTCAGCTTGATATTGCACCTGGTAGCGGTGTCTTCCATCACGGCAACACGTGGCACGGGTCTGGCAAAAATACGATGGATGTTGTCCGTCGCAGTATGGTGCTGGCCTACGTTCCGTCCAATGCCCAGTTTAAACCGTTTGGTTCCTACGTGCCGGGAGGCTACATCGCCGGGAAATATCGTCGCCACGGAGATGACACCATGGACGAAAGCTTCTTCCCAATTGTTTGGCGTGAAGATGGCTATCGGACTCCCTTTCTGGCTGACTATCGCTAGCGGCCCATTGCTCGCGGACTATTGCTCGCGGACTATTAAGGGACTGGCTCCGCATCGGTTATTTCGTCAATCTAACGTCTAATCCCTAGGGAAACTGCATGGCTATCTCCCTAGGGGACACTCTAATTTTCTGAACACTCATGCCTGCTTTACACACCCAACTCTCGTTTACAGCCGATCAAATTGCTTTCTTTCAAACACACGGGTATCTAACGTTAGATAACGTATTGACTGCTGAACACGTGGATCAAATCAGTGACCGATTCGATCCGCTGTTTGACACCCAGTTTGAAACGGGCATTTATCCTGATGAATGGTATGGCCGTCCTGGACTCAGCACCCCGAATGCCACTCGACAAATGACCGGACTATGGCGGTGCGATCGCACGATTGCCAGCTATTCACTATCGAGCGAACTGACCCGACTCAATGCCACCCTTATGGGGTGGGATGGCGGCCGCTATGGTCTCGACACCTGTTGGATTAAGCCCCCAGATGCTCCAGCCGTTTCCTTTCATCGAAACAGCACCTCCGTCTCCGTTCTCGATCCACCGACCATCATCACCTGCTGGATTGCGCTGGGCAATGCCACTGCCGACGCTGGCACGCTCGAACTTGTCCCCGGCTCCCATCGTTGGAATAGCTCAGACACGGTTCGGTTTCTCCATGCCCCCCAAGATGATTACCGTACCCCTCTCTGGAAAGCCGCCCAGGACGCAGGCATCGAAAATCCAGATATCATACCTGTAGAACTGTCGCCAGGAAGCTGTGTCTTTCTGCATGGGGATCTCTGGCATGGTTCTAATCGAAACCAGAGCGACACAAAGACCCGACGCAGCTTTGCTGTGAGTACCTTACCTGTGCAGACTCAATTTCAGAATCCAGGTGTTGGCACTGGCTATATCTTCAATCGATATCGACGAATGGGCGATCGCACGTTAGACGAAAGCTTTTATCCTATTCTGTGGACACAAGACGGATATCGTACCCCATTCGTAGACGATTACTGCCACGACATCCTATCTCTCCAACCAGCCACCCTCTAAAATCTAAAATCTCCCATGCCATCCGGAAAGGCGTATCGCGATACGTCTCTACCTTACTCGCACTGTCCTCTGATCAACTGTATACCCCATGACGTCCAGAACGCTCCGTCTTGCCAGCTTTGATGTCGGCACCGATGACCTCCGATGGTGGGCACCCACGATTCTTGACCGTTATCCCGACGGCTTCTACACAATGCATCAGCAGCTATTCAACGCGGTGTGCGACGTCAGTCAGCCCAGCGACTTGGGCGGTGTCGAATTGAGCCAGGTTGAACTCATTAAATTCGAGCCGCGCAACGATCATTATCCGACGGATGAAGAACTGACAACCTTAGACGGAATCGTCATCTCTGGGTCTGCCAATGCGGCATATGATGAGGATGACTGGGTCGTTCGCCTACGGGAGGTGATTCAGGACTATCACCAAAAAACCATTCGTCTGTCGGGCTTTTCCTTTGCCCCGCAAATTGTGGCTCAGGCATTGGGCGGCAAGGTCGAGCGCAATCCCCCCGGCACAGAATTGTCGGTGGTGACGCTGCATCTCAGCGATACGGCAAAAGCCTATTTTGGGTGCGATCGCCCCTCCTATGACATCCATGTTCACCACAATGATGGCGTGACTCAACTGCCGCCTGATGCCGTGTCTCTGGGCACCAGCGGCGTCACGGAATACCTCGGTTGGATGCTGGGGAACCACGTTCTTGTCTTCTCCGGCCATCCTGAATATTCCCGTGATCCCTGGATTTTGGAACAAATGATGATGGTCGAGCGGCGCGATCGCCTGGTTCCGGCTCAGCTCATTGACTTTGGCTTGCGAGATCTGTGGAACCCCACGGACTACATCTGGCAAACCCAGCAGCAATTGCGATTCTTTTTGGGGCAGTTTACTGTGTAACAATCAAACGATCAGTAGTTCCTGAGCATCAGTCTGGAATACTGACCAATTGATGAACCTGAATCGCCATATCGGGAAACGCCACTGGATGAATGATTCCGTTGTTGATCGTAGTCTGAGTTAAAAAATGACCATTCTGTAAATCTCTAAACACGGTCAATTGCCGCTTTGCCACATCAATCACCCAGTACTCTCTAATCCCTGCTAAACGATAGAGTGTTCGTTTGATGTCCAAATCATAGGTCAATGTGGTATCTGCGACCTCCACTAACCAATAAATATCGTCGGGGTAAGGATGATGCTTCAAATAACGAGTATCAGGTAGACGAACAATGGCGATATCTGGCTGGGGTTCAGAGTCAGCAAGCGTGACGGGATGGGCCTCAAACACTTCGGCTTTCCCCTTCATCATCTCCCATAGATAGGTCACTCCTCGATGATTGACGAACCGATGGAATTCTCCTTCTGGAGCCGTATCCCAAATTTCTCCATTGATGAGTTCACAACGGCGGCGATCGAGAATGCCCAGATCGCGCATGTGCTGATAGTCTGCAACTGACCATTTTGTTAATGTCCGCATGACTTAAACCCTCTACGGCTGGCCGAATGTCTATCCATATCCTAACGTTTTCGACTCCGCTCAGGGGACGGTTAAGGCGGCCATCCAGACCAATGTTGATTGATCTGGAACAAATTCCGTAAGCAAATGGAAAATCATCACCTCTGGTCAACTGTCCGGTTACGATTGAGGGGATAATTTTATCGATCACCTTCCTACTGTGACCGTATGGCAAGCGATGCTGTAGAGCTATTCTTTTCCTATTCTCATAAAGACGAAGCCTTGCGGGATCAACTTGCCACGCATTTGAAGCTGCTAGAACGACAGGGCATCATTTCATCGTGGCACGATCGCAAAATTGTGCCGGGGTCTGAATGGGCAGGCGACATCGACCACTCTCTTGGCAGTGCCGACATTATTTTGCTGTTGATCAGTGCGGACTTTTTGGCCTCAGATTATTGTTGGGATATTGAGATTCAAAAGGCGTTAGCCCGTCACGATGCGGGAGAAACCACGGTTATCCCTGTTATCTTGCGACCGGTGGATTGGTCATCGGCTCCCTTTGCGCGGCTGCAAGCGTTGCCCAAAAATGCCCAGTCGGTGGTCACCTGGAATCCGCCTGACCTGGCCTTTATGGATATTGCCAAGGGCATTCGACTCAAGGCAGAGGAACTGGTTGCGGCTCGACAAGAACGAAAAAAGCAGGCACAGAAACAAGCGGCGTTGGAACAATACCGTCAACAGGTCACAACCTATCTGGGGTCTGGAGACATAATATTTATCGTGCGGGAGAATTTGACGGACTTAGCCCGATCATTAGGGCTACATTCAGCGGACACCGATGCCATTGAAGCCGAAGAAACAGCGATTCGCGACGGCTATCGAGCAAATTTAGACCGCTATGGACAGACCTTTCGGCGGGCACTTGACCATGAATCACCGCTGAGCGAACACACTACAGCCCAATTGAAAGAACGGCAAACCCTGCTTCAGCTTGATGATTCAGATATCCAACAGATTGAAGAACGCATTCTCCGGGACTGGCACGCTGAGAAACTGCACCAAAAGCAGCAAGCTCTAGAAAAACAGCGTCAGCGTGATCTAGATGATGCCGAGCGATTGCGGCAACACCAGTTAGACGTGGAGCGTCGAGCGCGAGAACGCCAACAGCAGGCTGTGGAACAACGGCTGCAGCAGGAGAAAGCAGAACGAGACCGACAACGGCAGCAGCAGGAAAAAGCAAAACGGCAGGAACAGAGGAGGCAGAAACGAGCCGCCGCCGCCGCCCAACTCGCTCAACGACGGCAACGAGAAGCAGAGGAGGAGGCCAATCGTCAAGCAACACCTGAGCGGTCATCACGATCTAACGGTCAATCTGGTATCAGTCGACGTCGAGCGTTGCAACTCGCCGGATTTGGGGGTGGGGCATTAGCCATCGCGTTAGTCGGCAATTCCTTGCTGACTCAGTCCGAACCTTCTGGTGAGGCTGGGCTTCCTGGCCAGACTGAACCTCCTGTTGTTTCTGGTACCAGTCCAGATGACTTGAGTGTCGTCGAGGTTCAAAGTGTCATGGTGGATCAACAGGGGACGATCGCTGAGCGTACATCAGGTCAAGTCAACGTATTCAAAGAAGATTTAGGCAAAAATATTGGCCTGGACATGGTGCAGATTCCTCAAGGAGAATTTGAGATGGGGTCGCCACCGGAGGAGGAAGGCCGCGATGATGATGATGAAGGGCCGCAGCGGAGAGTGGCAGTGCCATCTTTCTTCATGGGGCGGTTTCCCGTCACCCAGGCGCAATATGAAACGGTGATGGGCACTAATCCAGAAGCGACCTATAGCGATCGCGTTGTGGCGTCAGATAAACCTGTGGTCGGCGTGGATTGGAATGCTGCCATCGCCTTTTGTGAAAAACTATCGCAGCAGACAGGGCGACTCTATCGACTCCCAAGTGAAGCGGAATGGGAATATGCCTGTCGCGCTGGAACTACCACCCCTTTTCATTTTGGAGAAACCATCACCACCGATTTAGTAAACTATAACGGTAACATTACCTACGGAAATGCTCCACAAGGAGAATACCGAAGGAAATCAACCTCTGTTGGCAGCTTTCCTTCGAATACGTTTGGTCTGTATGATATGCACGGAAATGTCTGGGAATGGTGCCTCGATCACTGGCATGAAAATTATCAAGGTGCGCCCACAGATGGCAGCGCCTGGATTGACGGTGGAGATAGCGATCGTAGGCTGCTGCGGGGCGGTTCCTGGGACGGCAACCCAAGGGTCTGTCGCGCTGCGGACCGTGTCAGGAACTACGCAGGCTTCAGGTTCATCAACATCGGGTTTCGAGTTGTGAGTTCCTAGCCGAGGACTCTTCAATAGCCCTTTGCTTTTTTGCCCTCTTGGTGCGATGTAGCAAGCTACATAATAGGAGCTTAGAGTAAGCTCCCCAATCGAGTGGAGAGCCGTCTCTCCCAGTGAACTCCGTCAACACTGTCCCCCCGTAAAAGAGTCAACGACTCCGGTCACGGCGCTGTTAGCAATGACAGCGTTGGAAAGCAGACCACGAAAGTAGCCCACGCTAGTAGCCTCAAATGGTTAAGGGAGCAAGGGGAAGTACGGAAGGGTTAATGACCCGTAACTGTCGTATGAACGCTTCGTGACAAAAAGGAAGTGAAATCAGGCTGAGACACTTCAACCAAAAAGTACGTGGGAGGTTTCAGGGTTCAAGAGTACCTGAGATAGCGGACATCCAATCCCACCGGAGCAGAGACAGAACCCGCCCCGTACGAAACTCAATATGTGGAACTACAGTAAGCCCGATGGATTCTCCAGTGGTTCAACTGGAGTAGGCAAACCGTAAGGAATGCACAACGATTCAGCGGGTAAAGGAAGCCAGAGAAAGCGAATGCCAGGGTGTAATGCCAAGGATAGGGGTTCAAACTTTGCCCCACACCGAAAGGTGGCAGACTTCTGGCTGGTATACAGCGTTAAATCAACGTAAGGGAACCGAGTACTTTGTGAAAGATAGATTCGGAAACGAAATCGGAGCAAAGCAGCCAGCGCAGAGGTGGGCGACCATTGATTGGAAACGCCAGAAGCAATTGGTGAGGAACCTAAGACGAAGAATTTATCGAGCGACTCAAAACGGAGAGAAGAATTGGGCACGAAGCCTGATGAAACTCATGCTCAAAAGTCAAGCCAACATGCTGGTAAGTATCCGACGGGTGACTCAAGAGAATCAGGGGAAACAAACCGCAGGTCTAGATAGACAAACGGCACTAACCCCAGAAGCACGGGTAACTCTGGCCAAGGACATGCAAGGATACCACCCTGGGCAGGTAAGCCCAACGCGACGGATCTATATCCCAAAAGCAAACGGCAACCAACGCCCGTTAGGAATCCCTGTAATCCGCGACCGCGTGATGCAAGCCATCGTCAAGAATGCCCTAGAGCCAGTCTGGGAAGCGCAATTTGAAGCCCATAGTTATGGCTTCAGACCTGGACGGAGTTGCCATGATGCGATAGGCCAAGTCCATAATCGCCTTAGAAAGGGGCATGATTTATGGGTCTTGGATGCCGACATCAAAGGAGCATTCGACAATATCAGTCATGCCTACATCCTCAGAGCCATCGGATTTGTGCCGGGGCGAGAGATGATAAAGCAATGGCTGAAAGCAGGGTATGTAGAAGCCGAGGTGTTTTATAAAACGGATAGTGGTACCCCTCAGGGTGGTGTCATCAGTCCCTTACTGGCGAATATTGCACTCCATGGTCTATCAGACATTCTGGCTAAATATCAAAAGAGCCGGATTCGGCATAGAACAGTCAAAGGAAAACCATATCGGACTCGCCGTTATTATCCCAAATACGGCTACATCCGATACTGTGATGACTTTGTGGTGAGTGCAGAAACCCAGGAAGACATCGAAGCGATTTTGCCGGAAATCAGAGCATGGTTAGCGGAGCGAGGGTTACAACTCAATGAGGAAAAAACCAAGATACGACAAGTATCAATGGGATTTAACTATCTTGGGTTCAACATTCGTCACTATAAGCAAAGCTGTCTCTGTAAACCTGAAAAGGAAAAGGTCATAACTAAGCTGCGAGAAATCAAAGCGTGGTTGAAACGACACAGAACCGCAAAAGCGGCGACAGTCATTTCATACCTGAATCCGATTCTAAGAGGATGGGCAAATTACTACAGAACAGGAGCTAGTAAAGAGGTGTTTACTGACGTCCATCACCGCCTAGTTGAGCTTGGCGCGAATCAGGCTACCATTTAGGAGTACCCCAGAGGACACTCTCATGCCTCGCCTTACTCCCGCTCCCTTACACCTATCCGAGCAAGAACGAGAAGCCCTTCAGCACCTCATCAATCGCCATAGTA
>JBCCWF010000062.1:0-19276 GCA_039194035.1 Cyanobacteria bacterium P01_E01_bin.6
AAACCCCTGGGCCCCCCCCGTTGGCCCCCCCCCTTTGTTTTTTATTGGTTTTTTTTGGTTCCATATATCCGTACCCCGGGTTCTTTTTTGTTTTGGGGGGGTGGCGCCCCCCCCCCCCCAACACAATATCTCGGAGTTTTTTAATTTTCATTCCTTAGTAAACCCACAAGATTGAGGACATCCCTTCTCGCGTCAATGACTTGGGTTTGTTTTATCTTCATTCCTTAGTAAGCTGAAGGACAAGGGATTTCACTCACCGAAATATGCCCTAAGTAGCTCGACGGTATTAAACTGAAAACCTAAAAACCTGGAGAGCGCCCCTCCGGAGCGCTCTCCAGGTTTTTAACTTGAGTTTATTTATGCCTATCTACTTAGAAACGACAAAATCCACTAGACCAGAGAAATAAAAAAAACTCGATTTTTGCATTGGTATTGTGCGGAAGCCCAATACCAATGCAAAATGACTGTTTCTTTATTTTTTTCCTGATTCTCTTACTGCCAGTACTATAATCTTGCGATGGCCACTTCCGATTTATCCACATCTGTTCCGCTCGATCAAATTCGCTACAATGACAAAGGCTTAGTGCCGGCGATCGCCCAAGATTATCTTGATGGCACCGTCTTGATGATGGCCTGGATGAACCGAGAGTCTCTACAAAAAACCTTAGAAACTGGCCAAGCATGGTACTGGAGCCGCTCGCGCGCAGCACTTTGGCACAAAGGAGCAACATCTGGACATTTTCAAAACGTTAAGGCGATTCGCTATGACTGTGACAGTGATGCACTGTTGTTGACCATTGAACAAATTGGCGATATTGCCTGCCATACAGGTGAGCGGAGTTGCTTTCATCAAGTACATGCCACCGTACAAGCTCCCTCCGCGGATATGCTGTCGCAGGTGTCCAAGGTGATTGAACACCGACGTGAACACCCCAAACCAGACTCTTATACCTGCATGCTCTTTAATGGGGGAGACAACAAAATCCTCAAAAAAATTGGAGAAGAGGCTGCTGAGGTGGTGATGGCTTGCAAGGATGACGACAAAGAGGCGATCGCAGGTGAAGTTGCCGATTTGTTTTATCATGCGCTCGTCGCGTTAGCTCACCATAACGTCGATCTACGCAGCGTCTACCAAAAGCTTGAAGAGAGACGCTAACCACAAACATGCCGACTTTTATTAGCATCAACAAGCGCATCAACAAGCATAGAACGCCATTGTTTTTATGAGGTGCTGGCCACTTAAAACAATGGCGCGAGCCAATAGCGGGAACTTGTCGCATAGCAAAGCGTTCGAAAAACACAACAGTCTAATCAAGCTAGTGCCTACGCGAAGAAATAGCATAGCTCACATCTAATAAGCCCTACTGATAGTGTAATCGGCTAATTTTGAGAGTGTGTTTCGGCAATCAGTCGATGGCAAACACTCAATATGCTCGACCGCTAGTTGGTTGTGTGTACGAGCGAGGTCACGCGCCTTCTGGATGCCATTACTGCCCATAATGACAGCGATCGCTTCATCCAAATCTCCGTCCTGAGCAAACTCCCGATCAATCAGGCCTTTAAGATTAGGATGCTCTTCCAACGCATAAATTACAGGTGCTGTTAGATTGCCGCTTTTCAGATCAGAGCATGTTGGCTTACCCAAAACTTCGGCTGACGCCGTGAAATCAAGAATATCATCCACAATTTGGAAGGCTAATCCTAAATGGCGTCCATAGTGATAGAGATGTGAGGCCATTTCCGATGAAACATCACTCAAAATCCCAGCTGATTTTGAGCTATTCGCTATTAATGAAGCTGTCTTGTAGTAACTCTTCTCTAGGTAAGCTTCAATCGTAATGTCTGAGTCAAATCGGTTTAGCCCCTGCTGAATTTCCCCTTCAGCTAAGTCCATGATGACTTCTGACAAAAGCTTAACCACGGCCAAATTATCTAAATTAGCCAAATGCCAAGACGACTGAGCAAATAGAAAATCACCTGCCAAAACAGCAATTCGATTTGTAAAACTACTGTGAACAGTGGGGACGCCTCGCCTTACTTCTGCTTCATCCACCACATCGTCATGAACAAGACTTGCCGTATGGATCATTTCCGTAATTTCAGCCAATCGGCGATGCTTGGAGGTAATGTCTTGCCCTGGCATCGTCGCTCTTGAAACAAGAAACACAATAGCTGGTCTTAGGCGCTTGCCTCCAGCACCAAACAAGTGCTCAGCTGCAGCGTACAAAATGGGGTGCCGAGCACCCACCAATCGTTTAAGGGTCTCTGTCAACAGATGCAGATCTGATTCTACAGGAGAAAATAGTGAAGTTGCTGAGGTCATGAATTAGCTTACTCAGGCATTTGAGTTACGAAACTTTAAATATCTTGTCTTTATTCTAAGACACGCCCTATCCATCTGGCGTTTTTTTATCAATCTCAGAACACCCAACCCTAATTTGCCCATACTGCACGACTTGGCAAAGTTTACAGAGGAACCAGGGTTTAGGACGTGCGTTGTGCCCCCTAAATCCTCAGTTCTTCGTTGCAATTTTGAGAAGTTTGCCAAGTCATGAATACGGGATGCCTTTGTGTTCAAGGCTATGTAACCTACTTAAAACACATGCATTGCTGAGCGCAGAAAACCATACCGCAACTTTTGATCAGCTGAAAAAACCCATTGCAAGGAATACCTTCTCAATTAAATCTGTTGTAACTTTGCCGTATTGCGCTGCCCACGGAAAGGCTATTTTGCCACTGTACTGACCGAAATCACCATCGAAGTGTGGCATAGTGCACAAAATGTATGGCTGACTCTGCCTTAAAGTAGTCTCTTATTGGAAAAATATAGATTCAGCGATTAATGCCGTATTTTCCTAAAGAAAATGGCTATGTACCTCTTTATTATTAGGGAAAATATGCTATTTTATAATTAAAGATTTTTACAAATAGGGTTCATCGGGTTCGCAAACGGTAGCTTCTGAAAAACCTTGTCATTTTCATTTGCACCTGAAGATTCACCTCGTTTTATCAATCATGCTGTGGTGATCACAAACTGGTTGATCTAATCCTGAAAATTTGTTCACTGGAACGGGGAGCGAACGATGATCCAATTTCCTGGATTTGGAAACGGTAGCCTCTTCTGGCGACATGTTTAGAGCATCCAAATCATTCAAGCACCCTTCGTCCGAAGCGTTTCTGTGACTTCTGACTCTTGGGCTTGATTCCTAATAACATTTTTCTGGAACAGCAATGTTCCAGAGTTCTAGTGCAGGCGCGTCACTGTGCACTGTGCATGGCTTTGTACGACAGTTAGATTCATTCCTCAGACAGTGTTATGGCTCTTCCAAACAGTCTCTCTCTAGTTATTCTTTTTTCTTCCGCAGCTTATATCTTTTTCGTATATCTTGTATTTTTCGTTGTACAGCGGTCAAAACGATTGAGCTAAACGCCATAGAATTCATGGTTTATTAACCTTGATGACTCATGGCAGCTGTAATAAGCGGTGGTACTACATACCTAGCTACAACGTAAGTATCAAATCTACACATATAAGAGTCATCCTTCAAGGATCCATCAATTGTTTTGCTGGTTACACTTCAGAGCATCTTCTAGATTGCAAGCGTTCGGAAATTAACGAAACGCATGTTACATCGGGGAAATAGCCAAGCCATTGAGACGCCACACGAGCAAAACGCACAGGGTGAGCACTAACGCAATACTGAACTGTTGTGGTGATGCTAGGCACGTTATTCTTTAAACCAAGAAGCTCTAATTCATGATCCGCCGCTTCAGAAACGTAAATAGCTGGATCAACTTGATGAACAGATCTAGGTAGTAATTTGTCGATAACAGGCTTGAGATGTGGGTAATGAGTACACCCGTAGATAAGTGTGTCAATATTTTGCTCAATCAGCTGTTGGAGGCGACTTTCTACAATACAGGCTGTTTCTGGCTCATGAATCTTATTTGCCTCAATAATAGGCACAAACTCAGGGCACCCAATTTCCCATACATCCACACAAGGGTTGTTTTCAAGCATTGCGTTCGTGTAAGAATGGCTGGCTGCTGTTGCAGGCGTTGCAATCACCCCAATTCGTTTTCCTTGCTGCGCCGCAATCCGCGCTGCGGGCAGTATCACGCCTAAGATAGGCATGTCAAACTCGGCACGTACACAATCTAGTGCAAGAGCAGAACTTGTATTGCATGCCATGACAACCATCTTGACGCCACGAACCTGCATCCAGGATAAAATTTCTCTGACAAATTGGATAATTTCTGCCTGAGAACGAGTCCCATAGGGTAACCGTGCAGTATCTCCAAAATATAGAAGAGATTCGTTGGGCAGACGATGGGCGATCGCCTTCAAAACTGTCAACCCACCCACCCCACTATCAAAAATCCCAATAGGGTTAGACATCGTAGAGTTGTTGGCAAAAGAGGGCATTTGATGGTGTTGAGGGCAATCGTCTGTGGTGAAATATGCCATGCTGCTCTGATCGAGTTTCTAAAAGGTGACGTGAGGTAACCGAATGTAAAGCAATGTTATTTAGGAGCAAGCATAGCAGAAGAAATGGAAAATCTCTTAGTCTTTGCCACTAACTGGCTCAACAGCCCCCCCCTCTAATACAGATGCAGGCTTATCTGAAGCAGCCATAGCCGATTCATCCGAACTGAAGACGACTCTTAGTAAAGGAGGCGCGACAAATGTGGTCATGATGACCATAACAATAATGGCTGCTTCTAAAGACTCTGACAAAATCCCGCTTGCAGCACCCACTCCCGCAAAAACTAACCCCACTTCACCCCGGGGAACCATCCCAACCCCAATAGCCATACGATTGATAGATTCTTGTCCAAAGACCGTGAAGCCAGTGATCACTTTACCAACAATGGCAACTACGATGAGGAATGCTGCCATTATCAACCCTTCCTGATTACTAGGAACAGCCGGATTTAAAACACTTAGATCAGTTCCTGCACCAACCACAACGAAAAAGATAGGAACAAACATATCTGCAACGGGAATGATCTGCTCTTCTAGTTCATTGCGTTTCTCAGTTTCAGCTAGGATGAGTCCCGCAGCAAACGCACCTAGAATCGATTCTAAGTGGATAGCCGCAGCAATGTAGGATAGGGCAAAAGCAAAAACCATGGAGGATAAGAGCAACTGCCCTCTGGTTTCCATTCGCTCCACCAATGCCACAAAATAAGGAGACAGGAGTCGCCCAATCAAAATTGCGCCAATCAAAAATGCAGCTGCCCCAGCAATTAAATACAAGATGTTAACAACATCAATTTCTCCGGTTTTTGCGAGGCTAGCGACAACTGCAAGGACGATAATGCCTAACACATCATCTAGAACAGCGGCTCCAATAATGATTTGTCCCTCTTTCGAGTTAAGTTGCTGAATCTCAGCCAATACCTTGGCTGTAATACCGATACTGGTTGCGGTGAGTGCAGCTCCTGCAAAAACGGCAGGGATTGTAGCAATTCCGAACAGTGCAATCAGTCCTGCCGTCCCCAAGGAAAAAGGAGCAACGACTCCAACAACAGCTACAACTGCCGCTTGAGGCCCAACTCGAATGAGTTCCTTTAGATCAGATTCAAGTCCAATCTCAAATAGCAACAATATTACGCCTAGCTCAGACAAGACAGAAATAACTTCACTTTGTGCCTCAAATACCTTAGTTGAGATATCGGGTGTGAGTCCTGCCGTCCCCTGCAGGAAAGTGATGATGAGTGAATCTGTTCCTTCTGCGAGTCCCTCTGGAAATACGATGAGCTTTAGAACTGAAACACCAACAACAACTCCGCCGACCAATTCTCCCAGAACAGGAGGAAGATTCAATCGAGCACATAACTCACCAAAAAACTTTGCTGCAAGATAAACAACAATAAGACTGACAAGAACGGCTGCCAGAACAAAAGAGCCTACCTCAGCCTCAGAGGCAGCAGCGAAAAGAGAAGGGGCTGGATACATCGTAGGGATAAGTGCAGTTAAAGAGAGTGCCATTAAGTAGGTACGAACGCGACAGAACGGACAGACTAACTAAATGAGAATAATGTCTCAGTTCAAATAAAAATGTTTATTTTAGGGGAGCAGCATTTTGTTAATGAAGACGCAGGCATTGCAGCAACGTGTCCCTTGTGAGGGTAAGGCCAGAAGCAGCAAACAAGCCTTCAAGCAGCAGTCGTGAAACATTGCCAGCATGGCGCAAGTCCTAATTAAGGAATCGCATCACCTGCACGTTAAGACGCATGTTAAAAAAATCTCAAAGTTATCAAACCAGATTACTATAGCAACCTAAATTGGGAATGGGCAGTAGGAAATTCTAGTTTCCAAAATGCTCACATGTTCACCAACTAGATAGGTACCTGGTCTTAATTAGAACCAAAATCCCAAATCCTGTGCCGACCGCTGAGCGGGCGGCACAGGATTTGGGGGGTTCCGTTTAAATTATGGCTAGCTATTTATATGGGTTCACCAACCAGATCTACAAGGCTTAGCTTGCTTCTTCGCTATGTAGCGCTACACAACGGAGAAGCCAGCCGAATGCTTGGAGAGTAGAACAGAAGTACTGACGCGAGATTGTCCTGATTCATTTTACTTTACTACACCCGCAGATCTGCATCAGCAGAAGGCGACCCAGCCCAACGTTAACGATCGACTGCACGCTCTTTTGTACTAACGCTTCAACCGTCATGTCATCTGTTCAGGACATTGAAAACCTAAGATGGCGTATGAAAAAATGAACCGGGTACAGCTCTCTCATCTCACGGTACATCTTATTCATAACTGTTCCTGCACCTAATATATTTGAATTTCATAGGGCTTGAAGGTTGTTGAGCCGTATCAAGGGGGGTACCATGGTAGCTGTTATTGTGTAATGGGTATTAGCCGTCAAGTGTTTGTCCTTACTGGTTACGAATACCTCCTTGGGTTTCTGATTATTTGCAGTCTTGTTCCTGTGCTTGCGTTGGGGGCATCCTACATCCTTCGGCCCAAGCGTAAAGGGGTTGAGCGTCGAACAACATATGAATCAGGCATGGAGCCAATTGGTGGTGCTTGGATTCAATTCAACATCCGCTACTACATGTTTGCATTAGTCTTTGTCATTTTTGATGTAGAGGTAGTTTTTCTCTACCCTTGGGCGATCGCCTTCAACCAACTTGGACTGTTGGCATTTATCGAAGTGCTGATTTTTATTTCCATCCTAGTGGTTGGTCTTATCTATGCATGGAGAAAAGGAGCACTGGAATGGTCATGAATCCAAACACGATTACCTCCAATGAGCCTAGCGGAAATATTAAGTATCCAGTTGGAACACCGACAGTCACTCGGGATCTCTCAGAAAACGTTATTCTGACAACCGTTGATGACCTCTACAACTGGGCGCGGCTTTCCAGTCTATGGCCTCTGCTCTACGGAACAGCTTGCTGCTTCATTGAGTTTGCAGCCCTTATCGGTTCTAGGTTTGACTTCGACCGATTTGGCCTTGTCCCTCGTGCTTCTCCTCGTCAAGCCGATCTGTTGATCACAGCTGGTACAATCACGATGAAAATGGCGCCAGCTCTTGTTCGCCTCTATGAAGAGATGCCTGAGCCAAAGTATGTCATCGCAATGGGAGCATGCACCATTACCGGTGGCATGTTCAGCGTTGATTCTCCAACTGCTGTTCGGGGTGTGGACAAGCTGATTCCAGTAGATGTTTATATTCCTGGATGTCCACCACGACCAGAAGCAATTATTGATGCCATCATCAAGCTTCGTAAGAAGATTTCAGCAGAAACTGTTCAAGAGAGAGACATCCAAGGTCAAACGCACCGATATTACACTCGTTCTCATCAAATGAAGACGGCTCCAGACATTTTGACCGGGGAATATCTTCGGGTTTCATCCAGGTCAACTCCTCCTAATGAATTAGGGGGTCAGATTGGTATGCCAATGGACAACGCTCTTCAAGAGAAGGTTAAGGAGGAAGGCTAACATGGCAGAGTCTGATGCAGCATCAAGCCAGAAACCGGAAGGTGAGCAATCTCAGATTGTGAAAGCCGGTGAGGTGTCTCAGTGGCTTACAGAAAACGGTTTTGAGCATGTTAGTCTTGAAGCCGATCACGTTGGAGTGGAAGTTCTAAAAGTTGACCGGGAATTTTTAATCCCATTCGCGACAGCTCTGTATGCGTATGGATTCAATTATCTTCAATGCCAAGCTGGCTATGATGCTGGCCCTGGTCAAGAGCTAGTTAGTATGTATCATCTCTTGAAGGTTGAAGACAATTGCGATGATCCAGAAGAGATAAGGATCAAGGTGTTCTTGCCCCGAGAAGATCCTCGCATCCCCTCATTGTATTGGCTATGGAAGGCTGCAGATTGGCAAGAACGTGAAACATATGACATGTATGGCATTGTTTTCGAGGGTCATCCTGGATTGAAACGTATCCTGATGCCGGAAGACTGGGTCGGTTGGCCTCTCCGAAAGGATTATATTTCGCCAGACTTCTATGAACTTCAAGATGCCTATTGATGGCTATCTGCGTATATGAAGAAATAAGCTGAAGAAATAAGCTCAGACAGTGATGTCTGAGCTTATTTTTTGTAATTGCTCAACTGGGTTGACCAGTTTGGTCTGGAGGAGGAAGATGGCAGGCTTTTGCCATGACAGAACTGCCGCCATTGAATAAGCTGAGCCACCCGGAAAAGAACGCCCTAATCAGAGGGCTTTGGGATGAGCTGCAAGGACTGCGAGGGAAGCAGACAGAGCGAAAAAAGAAGCCCATCAACAAGACCTCACGTCACTCAAGCTTACCACCAGCAAAGGGATTCAAGGCAAATCAGAATTGGCGATAGACCAGCAGCTCAAGGGATATACGAGCGCATTGAGCTGCTCCAGGTAAACCTGCACATCACCCGAGTAGAGCGCGACGGCAGGCAGTGCTCCTGCTGTCAGCAGGTCTATGAAGCTCCAGTGCCAACGGGATTGGAGCCAGTTACCGTTTAGCCCTAGTGTGGCCAGCATGGTGACATATCTGCGCCAGGTGCGCTCCCTGGTCAATACTGCCAAGCATCACGGCATTTCTGCCTTCGAGGCCATTTCCCGCGCCCTTACCTCTCCTTGGACTGATTGGCTACTGGGTTGAGCAATTACTGACATTATTAAGCTGAAAATCCAAAAACCTGGGGAGCGCTCTTCCAGGACACTCCCCAGGTTTTTTAAAGTGAGTTTATTGATGCCTATCTACTTACACCAGAATGCTGTCAGCCCATTCTTACAAAACATGAAGAGATGGTGAGGAATAGAAGAATGCGATATAGTACAAATGAACTAAATATTGCGGTTTCAATGTCCTGTTCTTTGTATTGCCGCATTTGTTAAGCTGCCTTATTCCGCCCCTTCATAGAGATTGGTTATGAATGCAACTTTAGTTGAAATTCAGAGAATCCAGACACGGCTTCAACGGCTAGGTCGTTCCCAAGGGGGTACAACGTCACCCCCTTCAACCCCTGCTGAAAAAAAGAGTCCATTTGTACCCTCGGTGGATTTGCCAGAAGCGTCCCAGGATGCTGCCCAGCAAAGTTCTGTTCAATTGCTTCACTCGTCACATCGTCAGGTCATTCGCACCCCAACCATTGCTGCCGCCTCATCTCCTCAAGCGTGTCGTTCATTATCGGATCGAGAGCTGTCGGCGTCACCCACAGTCACGGATCTTGAACCGCATACTGCTTCTCATTCACCAAATTATTGTTCTCCTTCAATCGATGCCGTTATAGAGGTATTTCGCCAATCTTCCCAGAAGAGAACCGGAGCACCACCAACGCTCAATGGGGGAAGGTTAATTACTCAACCTAGCGAAAGACGGACAGACGATTGTCCTGCTTCAGATGGGCTGCAATCGCATGGAGTGTTTCTAAATGACGAGTGGATGAATGATGATGCGTTGTCCTCTGAACAACTTCTGTTGACCACTGATGGTTACAACGCACGAGAAGCGATCGCCCCCAAGTCACGCACCCGTGAACAAATTTCAGCAACCGTATTGGAAGCAGAAGAACATCATCAATTACTGAATCATCAAACGCCTAATCATCATCTATCGCCCCATCGTGATGTCCATCAACAGCAAGAAGAGTCCATCGTAGGGTCACGACGGAAGACCACAGACCATCATCAACAAGCATTTGATGGCAGGTCTCAGGTGACGCAACAAGCCACTTCTTTAACCATGACGTTCCAACAGCTGAATGCTCAGGCGCAGCACGTGAACGCTATTGCTAACACATTGCAAGTGGCGATGGCAGATATGAAGGCGATCGCTCAAACATTAGAACATCAGCGGGCACTCGCTGCAGCCATCGGGGAATCGATGCCATTGGCAAATGTTGATTGTTTCTTAGAATGTCGCGATCAAACCTTTGTGGTTCCTTTTGTCTCTCAGAGTGAAAATGGAGCCTTAGTCGTAGAAGGGATGCCAATTGATGGCATCGACCCTCGAAGCGATATGGAACGTAGCACCCGACCTAAGCAAAACAAAACAACAGCTACTCGACGCAATCAGCAGCAGATGTGGCGCCTTATCAATCCATGGTTTCTATGGCTTATTGGTCTTGAGTCTGAGTCACACAAAAAACCATGGCGGCCAAATCATCATGTGGAAACTCGCCATCAGCCAACGACTGTTAAGCCAAATCGCAGAAACATATCCACGGCTCCTGCTGCCGCCATCGCTGAGGCTAAATCATCATCATCGCCGTCCCTAGCCCAATGCCTTTTTTGGATAGGAGGTTCCATCTTTATTCGCATTGGGTTAGACATGGTTCTTATGGCCTATCCGATGCTTTGGCCTCCGGCGATCGCCCTTGTAGTGACGCCAGCAGCGATCGCTATTTACCGTACGGTGATTGACTCCCAAGTCAGTTTCTTACTGGGACGACGGCTCATTTTGATCATGATCGGCTTGTTAATTGGAGGTCGACTCAGCTAATGCGTGTTCAGGTTTTGCCGACACGCTAGTTTTTCATTGGCGATCGCGCGTCCACTCATTGATTTGATAGCTGGTAATTGTTTCGCCATATTCGCCATACGGCATTAGACATCGCTTGTAATTTATCGAGGTAGTGATGACGTCCATCTTTTTTGGCTTGGTCTGGATTTTTATTGTTGCCTGTTCCCTACTTCTATCTCAAAGCGAGGAAGAGAATCATGACAGTCCGTAAGCCGCAATTTACCGGATTCAATGCCCTCCTTGCTGGCGGGCTTATTGTTACGTTGATCGGCCTAATGATCGATGTACAAACCCGGAACACCAAAACGTCTGTTGTTCGACCTTTTGCTGAATGCGAAGGAGATATTCAAACCAATGTTGCTCTTACTGAAGAACAATTGGCACATGTATTGACGATTCCTGAACGAGATTCTAGAGAAAAAATCCGCACTATACTTTCTACGCCTTATTGCACCCTCCCAAAATTCGAAGTGCGCTCTGGTGTTGAGTCTGAACGCGAAGTCTACTCCCTAGCATTTGCTCAACAATCATGGCTTATTCTTCTATTTGAGGGTGATGAATATGCCGGATATCGCATTAGTAATCAATGAGATAAATCCCGCATGGGACGTTAGATTTCAGATGCTTAATAGACGCATTGAGGTTCAATTATGGATGGTTCATTGGAATAATCATCTATTTTTTGACATCCCATTTTAGCAAATGTAATTTTCTGGATTGAGTGTTCATGTCTTCATGTTCTTTCATTCGTAACATCCTTTCTAGTAGCTATTAGCGCAGTCAATACTCTCTGTATCTCGTGACGCTGTTCAGCATCGTACTGTTGTTGCTGAAAGAAGGCACGGTACTGTTCTGATAGTCCTTTTAGACTGGAAAGCATTGCTTTTATTGCTCCTGAAAGTTCTTGCGTTGATAGTGCTGCGATGAGTTCACGTGTCCGGTTTTGAACGCGTTGAGAACCACTGACATTCTCAAGGTCATTCTTGCGTTGATGAGCGATGATCATGGCGGAAGACATGGCTAAATTTTTCACCATCAAATCGGCTACGAGAGTAGGGGCAGTTTGTAGCGCCTCGATAAAGGCTGTTGGTGGATTATCGGCGATCGCTCCTCCATAGGTAAGGTAAGTAGCTAAAAAGCCTCTTGCTCCTACTCTCGTTTGAAGTAGCTGAGCAATAATGCTAGTGATGAGCGAGTCATCATTATCGTGCGTATGCTCAAGGCGCTCCAAGAGCTTGTATGTTAAATCAATGGTGGCGGAGAAAGAGATGTTAGGGGAAACGGAAAAATCTTTATCAAGAGACCGATTTTCTAAGTGACTAGAATCAAACTTATCAGACACGATGGTGCATAGAATTCGACTCTCTTATTGTTAAGCTAAATCAGTTTTTAGGCTTGCATTTTTAGGCGGGATTCTGGGGCGCTCCGCGCCCCAGAATCCCGTTAAATTTTTCCCGGCTTAAGTTATCAGCCAGTTTTTACGCTAAAACAATGTTGTACCGATCCTAAATTCAGAAAGGATTACGAGCGGATTGCGGTGAGGCGATGCTGTTGGTAAGCTGTTGGCTATTTAAATTGCGTGGTTGTCCCGGAGGGACAACCACCAAAACCCTCATTCATTCGTCGTCGATTTGAGAAGCTTGCCAAGTCGTGCGACATAGGTGAATTCTAGCTGATGCCAGTTTTTGAACAGGGTATGGATGGCTCAGCGGCGGAAGATGCTCTTCATTGATGGATGAATAAGCGTTTCGATGAGCGTGTTACAGCTACATAAAGCAGCTGATTTCGTTCGTAGGCTTTTTGGTTGGTATATAAGTCACGGGCATCAACAAACACATTCTCGAAAGTCGAACCCTGAGCTTTATGAATCGTCAAGCTGTAGGCGTATCTCACATCATGGAAAAGCACTTTGAGTTCCCAATATTCTCGCCAACGCTTCTCTTCGGCAAGCAACTGTAACTTCCGCTGATATTCAAATCGGCTGACTTCATGGAGAACGGTAAGAGTTCGGTGGCGATCATCATCCGTCAGCACGCTTAACACCCAAACACTCCATTTGCCTTGTGTTCCTTCAACGGCATTGAGAACTTCGCATTCTGCAGAATTTTGTAGCACGATGTAGTCATTTTCTAAGCAGGGAGCATTGGCAATAAGGCGTTCACGTTCGACAAATCGAGGGACATTGTCGCCATAGATTGCCCTACGAATGTCATCGTTTAAAGCATTAACGCGTTTATTGGTGTAAGCAAGCACGCGTACAAAATCAGCATCCTGCTGATAAGACTGACTCTTAAATGCACGCAAAAGCAACTGCTTCCAGCCTGATGCATCCACGGTAAAGACGCCTTCTGTTTGATCATTATTTGCGTCTGTGTGAAATGTGGGGAGCACTCGGCGGTTTAGCTGGTTACGAATCGACTCGGCTAAAATCCCAATTGCGCCTCCATATCGAACAACGTCAGTCAAATCAGAGCGGCTGTAAATTTGAGTAAATACTTTGGACTCGGTCTCTCCAATGGGAGGTAACTGAGCAATATCACCAACGAAGAGAATTTGCGTCTGTTGATGCAGGTCAGAGACTGCATTGGTGAGGAGCACCCACATCTCTTCATTAATCATAGAGGCTTCATCAACAATGACAAGACGATATCGATTAAAACGATTTTCTCCGTCTCGATCAGGTTTGAAAATTTGCTTTCCTGTATCGGTATCAATTTCTGGACGGAGACCCAGCAGCTTGCAGCAGGTCATACTATCAACTTCAAGGTTCCAGCGGTCTGCCATCTTGCTGATGACTTTGGTCGCTTTATTGCTGTGAGCACTCAAGACAATGGGGCGGCGATCGCCGGTTGCTCTCAATCGCTTGATGAGTGCTTGAAGGAGTGTCGTTTTTCCTGTGCCTGCATATCCAGTCAATAGATGAAGCTTGCTACGACTGTCAGTAAATGCTTCTAACTCTGTTAGAACTTGCCACTGCTGAACAGTGAGTTCAATGCCAGGCAAAATATCTGGAATATCATCGGTGTTTGCGGCAGGTGGCAGAGTCATGACCTATTCCAATGCTCAAGGAAGGATTGAGCGTGATTCCCTAGCGGCATTCTCAATCTAACCTAGGGCGTTAGGACTATACCACTCCAGGGCGATCGCTGACTCCAGTCAAAACGATACTCTCTAGAAAACGGCTAACCTCTGCTAAATAGGTTTCACTATCCTCAAGCATTGGGAAATGACCTGTTTTCGGAATCACAACATGGGTCACCTCCTGATTGAAGGAAATTGCCTGTTGTCCTAACTTAACAGGAATGATTTGATCACACTCACCAGACACTAAAAGAGTCGGCACCGTTAGCTTACGAAATTCTTCAGGCATTTCCATCGCAGCTTTCTCGCTAACTGCCGTATAAACCGTGCCAAGTGCTGATTCACCATCCGCCTCAACAAAGTCTTCTAAAAATTCCCGATATGCAGATGCCATAATCGGTTGACTCAGAAAACGAACCATGAAGAGTCGATCCAATCCAGGAATCTGCAGAAACCACCGGGGACGAAAGGCAACAACGTATCGGCTCACCGCATGAAACGCCTGAAAAGCTAGCTTGTTGTATTCAAAGACGCCACTGCAAGTCAAAATCATCGCCTGACATCGGCCTACCCATCGATTGACAAACACTGTTGCAATGGACGCTCCAGTTGAATGAGCATTAATCAACACGCGATCTAGGTTCAGTGCATCTAATAGTTCAGCTAGATCATCTGCATAGCTCTCTAAGCTATATCCAAGACCGGCAACATTTTCTGGCACAGGACGAGGAAGGTGCGATCGCCCAAATCCTCTCATGTCATATAGCAAACAATCAAACAGATGACTTAAAGCAAGGGCCGTTTGACGCCAATAACGAGTGGAACCTGCCCAGCCATGAATAAATACCATCACGGGCTTTTGAGAATTTTGAGGCCGCGTAGGCGAAACCCCAGATCCATCAGTTATCCACTCAATGTAATGATCAACGCCGCGAACAGAAACGTAGGCCATGCACGCACCTGACAAATACGAATGAACTCATTGTCTTGAATAACGTTTGCAAAGAACAAAATCTAATCTACTGTGACATTCGATGATGATGTAACTTATGCAGACTCAGGTTTTGGTAAGGATGAAGGGTGAACCAGCAGCTCAGCTGTCGAGCGTTTTTCAACCATTTCTTTGGTAATAGTACAGCGGGTTACATCCTTTCGAGAGGGCAACTCATACATCACATCGAGCATCATTTCTTCTACGATGCTCCGCAATGCGCGTGCGCCAGTCTTGCGACGATAGGCTTCCTTTGCGATCGCCGTAACCGCATCCGGCTTAAAATCAAGTTGAACATTGTCCATCTTCAGAAGCTTTTGATATTGCTTCACCAAAGCATTCCGAGGCTCTGTCAAAATTGCCGATAATGCCTCTTCATCAAGAGGCTCAACCACAGCGATCATCGGAATTCGACCCACAAATTCAGGAATCATTCCATATTTCACAAGGTCATCTGCCTCAAGGTGCTTCAGCACATCAGCCGCTCTTTTTTCCTTGGTTTGTTGGCGTTCCCCTGGTTGAACAAACCCCATCGACTTTTTCCCAGTCCGCTGTTCAACCGTTTTCTCTAAACCCACAAATGCACCACCGCAGATGAAAAGAATATTAGTGGTATCAATTTGAATACAATCTTGGTATGGATGTTTGCGCCCTCCTTGAGGAGGCACATTAGCCACAGTCCCTTCCAACATCTTCAACAGAGCTTGCTGGACACCTTCACCCGAAACATCTCGGGTAATCGATGGGTTCTCGCTCTTGCGAGCAACTTTATCAATCTCATCAATATAGATAATCCCACGTTGGGTTTCTTCAACGTCAAGATCTGCAACTTGGAGAAGCCTCAGCAAGATGTTCTCAACATCTTCTCCAACATATCCAGCCTCTGTCAGAGTCGTTGCGTCTGCGACTGCAAACGGAACATCCAACATATCCGCAAGAGTCTGGGCTAACAATGTCTTGCCACATCCTGTCGGACCAATCAGCAGGATATTGGACTTTTGCAAATCAATGGAGTCATCCCCTTTAGCACTACGGGTTTGGTCGTAACTCAAGCGCTTGTAGTGATTGTAGACAGCAACAGACAAAATTTTCTTTGCTTCTTCTTGACCAATCACATGCTGGTCAAGATGTCGTTTAATTTCAACCGGTTTCGGAATCTGGTTCAGAGAAATGTTGGGCGTTCGCGCCGTTCGCTTATCAACAGGTTGCTCACGGCGAGATGTCGGCTGCGGAGTTGCAGAACTTGAGTCAAATAACTCTTCATCAAGAATTTCGTTGCACAGGTCAACACACTCGTCACAGATGTAAACCCCTGGACCAGCAATGAGCTTACGAACCTGCTCTTGCGACTTGCCGCAAAATGAGCACTTAAGATGGGAGTCGTACTTTGACATGGTTGCCCCTTCGCTACCTGCAAGAATGGCTCTACTAGACGTTAACTGACTCAGTTGACGAAATGACGGTATCAATCAACCCATACTCTTTCGCTTCTTCAGCAGACATAAAGAAGTCGCGATCAGTATCAGATTCAATTTTCTCAATCGGTTGCCCAGTATGCTTGGCCAACATTTCATTTAGACGACGCTTGAGATACAGAATTTCCTTTGCCTGAATCTCAATGTCGACTGCTTGCCCCTGAGCCCCACCCAGAGGCTGGTGAATCATGATTCGAGAACTTGGCAACGAGAGTCGTTTTCCTTGCGCTCCTCCAGACAGTAGAAAAGCGCCCATACTTGCAGCCAGCCCGAAGCAAATCGTAACCACATCTGGGCGAATTTGCTGCATCGTGTCATAAATCGCCATACCTGCCGTAACAGACCCTCCAGGCGAATTGATGTAAAGCTGGACATCTTTTTCGGGATCTTCCGCGTCCAAGTAGAGAAGCTGAGCCACGATAGAATCAGCAACTTCATCGGTCACGGGGGTTCCCATGAAAACAATTCTTTCTCTCAATAGCCGAGAGTAAATATCAAATGCTCGTTCGCCTCGTCCGGATTGCTCGACAACGGTGGGGACTACGCCAGCGGGACAATCCCTCCCTTGAGACGTAACAGATAAGACATCCAAAGGGTAGAAGCTAGATTCAGGACGACCCGACAAATGAGAATAAATCATAGAGTATTGCAACGGAACAGAAACGAACAATCTTGGACAGATAAGCTATTAATGAGAATGAGATTATGACTAGTGCAATAGCCTACAGATCTCTAACGTCATTATGCCTCAACCGAGCTAAGACAGCCGGAGAATTTAAGAAAGCCTATTGAAGGCTAGCTAGACCGTATTATCCTTCGCTAGAGGTGTCATCATCATCAGGGCTTTTGGCCGTCTTTTTAGACTTAGAGATCGTTTTCTTCGCCCGTGTTGATTTTGTTGTCTTCTTGGATGATGAGTCTTCTCCGCCTACCGTCTTATCATCTGATTCAGCCGTTTCAGGTTCATCATCCTTCGCATCGACTGGGGAAGCCACCTTCTCAGACGCTACAGGCGTTTCTGGGGTTGACTCCACCGTAATTGCCTCTACTTCAACAACTGCCTCAGCAGCTGATTCTGCCGCTGTTTCTACATCGGCAGAATCAGCGGTCGTCTCATCTGGGGCTAATGTTCCTTCAGGAACAAGCTCAACAGAACCATTCTCTTCCAACCAGGCTAAAACTTTTTCCTCGAGTAACTCGTCTTCAAGCACCGTGCGAACTCTCTCTGGATCAACATCTTGATCCTTGTAGGTCGACATAAAATCGCTAATCTTCGTCTCAAGCTCATCCTTGCCAACCTCAATCGACTCCTGCTTAGCAATTTCGCCCAGTGCGAGAGTCCGCTTCAGTCGTGTTTCCGCCTCAGGTCGTGCCCGTTCGCGCATCCCTTCAACTAATTCTTGACTTAGGGTTTTACGAATATCTAACCCTTGCTGCTCCAATCGCATCACGGTTTGGGTAACCAATAAATCAATTTCCCGTTTGAGCATGCTGTCGGGAAGTTCAACGATGACTTGCTTAAGCAACTCCTCGAAAATAGCAGCATCTTTATTTTGCTTGGTTTTCTGGTCAGCTTCATCTTTGTAGCGCTTTCCTAGGGTATCGCGCAGTTCTTGGAGAGTTTCAAACTCACTAACTTCTTGGGCAAAATCATCATCCAAGTCAGGTAGTTCTTTTTCCTTTATTTCTTTGAGAGAGATTACAAAGACAGCGGGTTTTCCAGCCAGAGTCTCTTGGGGATATTCATCAGGGAATTGGAGACTCAATTCTTTCTCGTCACCCACAGCCATGCCCACAACGCCCTCGACAAATCCATCGATAAATTGCCCTTCTTTCATTTCTAGTTGAAAATCTTGGGCACTTCCACCTTCAATATCAATTAGATCTTCTCCCTCAGCAGGAACGTACTTCCCGCTAAAATCAACGATGGCAACGTCTCCCATTTGAACGGCGCGATCCTCTACTGGAACCAATGTCGCGGTTCTGTTGCGATAATCTTCTAGAACATCATCAACTTTTGCAGGTTCGTATGCAATTTCTTCCGCTTTGATGTGAAGCCCTTTATAGTTCTGGACATTTACATCTGGTGGAATATCGACCGCTGCGGAGAAAGTGAACGGCTTCCCCGGCTCAAATTTCTGTGCAAGCTCTTCAAAGGATGAGCGGAGCTGAAAATTACCAATTGCTTCTATCTTTTCTTGCTCAATTGCTTGACGAACTCCAGACTCGATCAAGTCTTCGAGAACAGACATCTTAATGCGCGCTGCCCCTAGTCGTTGGATCAGCACATGACGAGGTACCTTGCCCTTACGAAATCCGGGAATGTTGATAGTACGGGAAAATTCACGAACTGTTTTCTCGTAGGCCTGCTTTGACATTTCAGGCGTGAGTTCAATTTCCAATCCCAGTTGACTAGCAGGCAATTTTTCTTGGGTAACCTTCATCAGTGTCCCTATCGATAATTAAGTGTGTTGAGAGTATTTGAAATACATGCAGTATGATATCGTAGCTGATTATGTAGCCGGATGGAGAGAGTGCGCCCATATTTAAGTTTCATTTCCCTTACATTTTAGATCTAGGGATTTATCGCATTGTCCAAATGCTGGAGTCAATCATCACACATCACAGCCTAGCTGCTGGCTAGTCGATCTTGCTTAAAGATACGGGTTAATAAAGCTCCAGATCCAGATTGGTTGATTTGATGCCCCTTCATGCTGATAAGTAGCTAGACATCGGTAAACGTAAC
>JBCCWF010000063.1:0-19144 GCA_039194035.1 Cyanobacteria bacterium P01_E01_bin.6
ATCATAAAAAACTATTGCTTAAATCCTGCACCGCCTGCTGCGTGGGCGGTGCAGGATTGAGGAGTTTTAGATTCAATGATGTGTACCTACTTATTGTCCTGATTCTCATTGAATAGTATCGTTACCAGTACCTTGCATCATAAAAAACTATTGCTTAAATCCTGCACCGCCTGCTGCGTGGGCGGTGCAGGATTGAGGAGTTTTAGATTCAATGATGTGTACCTACTTATTGTCCTGATTCTCATTGAATAGTATTGAAGAAATTAAGAATAAGCAGTTTTAGTCTGTTAACCTTGGGACTGATTAGAGAGTTCATAACGTAAGCCGGGGAAAATTTAACGGGATTGTGGGGCACGGAGCACCCCACAATCCCGTCTTAAAACACAAACCGATTGGAGTACTGTCAAATCAGTTTTTCTTTAATTTGGATAGATGAGAGTGAATTCTTGATCCTCGCAAATACTCTGAGGGTACACTGCTAAGAGAGCCCAATGAATCGACAAGGATTCCTGTGTTTCATTACAGGCCATACCTGACAGTAAATTTATGGGCTTTTACACAAATTTCAAGCAAAATAGAGTTAGCTTTAGCAAGTCTTTAAGAGAGTTCCCGCAAGAATCGCACTACGTCTACAGAACCTAGAAACGATAATAGTGAATGAAGAGTTTAGCTGGCATTGCCGCTGAACTCCACATTATCTGGAAGGGGATCAGAGATGCTAAAGCTGTCAGAAGTGAGAAGTTGTCCTGAGCCGTCACGAGTTGCAACCCGGCGATCGATAGAACGAGAGTTTGGCATGAGCTACTGCCTGAATCCAGCATGTCCGAAGCCAGAAAACCTGACTCATACTGAGCGGTGTCAGGCTTGCGGCACACCACTCATCCTCAATAGCAGATATCGCATTCTTCAAGAGCTGGGCCAAGGTGGATTTGGTGCGACTTTTTTGGCTATTGATGAGTCCCTTCCTGGAAAGCCGAACTGTGTTATCAAACAATTGCGTCCCTCTACATCAACGCCTCACGTTTTGCAGATGGCAAGGGATTTATTCAAGCGAGAGGCAAAAACTCTAGGCAAAATTGGTGATCATCCGCAGGTTCCCCGACTCCTTGACTATTTTGATCGCAATCAAGAGTTTTACTTGGTTCAGGAGTATATCAGTGGCTCCACTTTGCAACAAGAAGTGAAGCGTTCTGGACCATTCAGCGAGGCAGGTGTCAAACAGTTTTTGAGCGAGATCTTGCCGATGCTTCACTATATTCACAGTCAACAAGTTATCCATCGCGATATCAAACCTGCAAATTTGATTCGTCGTAACCAGGATAAAAAGTTGGTTTTGATCGACTTTGGCGCTGTGAAAGATAAGGTGAATCCGGCTAGAGCTGCGGCTTCAGAGGAGACAGCTTTGACATCTTATGCGATCGGGACTCCTGGGTATGCACCACCTGAGCAGATGGCCATGCGTCCAACGTATGCAAGTGACATTTATGCCCTTGGTGTTACTTGCCTTTACCTGTTGACAGGGAAATCGCCCAAAGACATGGAATACGACCCTACAACGGGAGAAATCCTTTGGCAGAATCATGTTCATATCAGTGATCATTTCTCTGACGTGCTTCGGCAAATGTTAGAGGTGTCTGTTCGCCATCGATTTCAATCTGCGAATGAAGTGATGCGGAAACTAGACCTTGTTCCGTACATGGATAGTTTGGCGGGTAGCATGGTGACGACTCGTCCGACTCGTCCTAATGCAGGGCCTGAATCGATTCCGAACTCAATCGTGCCACCGAAGGACATGCATTCATCTCCTACGGCTCGACTAGCTGCTCAGATTCGGGCTCGTAAATCCAAGAATACGTCGCCAGGGACTCCTACTCGTATCCAGACGCCTGCGAGCGGGCGACGAAGACAAAGTGGAATGACGGGGCCATTAACCGGGGGGCGATCGCAAACGACTGCTGGACGAAAGCGTCTTCCCAGGCCTGACCTGAAGCAAGTTCTAGAAGCTTATGATCGCGGCCATCGTAATTTTTCTTCCTGTGACTTCAGCGCACTGGATTTACGCCAAGCCAATTTATCCGGTGCCAATTTACATGGTGCGAAGTTCCATCAGTCTCAATTGAGACAAGTTAATCTTCAAAAAGCGGATTTGGGAGGCGCTGATTTTGGCCAAGCAAATCTTACTGGAGCCGTGTTGAGAAATGCGAATTTAGTGAGTGCATTTTTGACAAATGCAGACTTATCAAAGGCTGATTTACGAGGCGCTAACCTCAGTTATGCAAATTTGAGCAATGCAAATCTCCGTGGAGCAAATCTCTGCGGTACTGATTTAACGGGAGCAAAGATTTCTGACCAGCAACTGGCTATGGCTCGTACGAATTGGAAGACCGTTCATCCTCGTAAGAAACGAGGTCTATGGTAGGTTCGTGTATAACCACATGCGCCGGAATACAAGATTGAATGAAACGCTCACAATCTTCCAAGATAAATTCTTCTTCTAAAAGATCAGGCAAACCCCCGGCTGGCGTTGATCCAGAGCTTTATGCACGTCTTCAGGCAGAGGCGAAAGCTCCCTATCGCGGCCTTCGACAGTTTATCTATGTCGCATTTGGAGCCTCGGGGCTGATTGGAGCCTTTATCTTCTTGGCTCAGTTAATTTCAGGCCAAGGCTCCCAATCCTTAGTTGGTAACTTTGCGATTCAAGTTGGGGTTATCGCTCTGATGGTATTTCTTTTTCGAATTGACAAAGCTAAATCCTAGATTAAACCTCATCTCAGACTCTGATTTGGCACAGTATTGATGCCTAAATCTCGTTTAGGTTAGGAACTGTAAACGCTGCCAAGTCTTGTGTAGACATCATTCGATACATTGCTTTATGAAAGGATGTCAATATCCTTAAAACGTTAAGCTTTGAAATACAAAGAAAACATTATATTTATAAGCTTGGTTGGGCAGCCTTTGACATAATTATTAGACATCAACTGAGGCCAGCTTATATAAAGGCCTTAACTATAAGTGACTGAATACATCTGGGGCGTCTCTTCCTTTGTGAAGTTGACGCTCTCAGTGTTTTTAGTGGATATGTATTCTCAAATAAGCGATGAACATAAGCACTAGACCCAAAACGTGATGCTGGCTTGCTTGTTGGGAAGATGATAAGGATTGCCGTTGTCCATTAGGCATTGCTGGATTGATTCGACAAAAATGTGAATCGTGTCGGATGGGGTGTTGGAAAATTGTTGTCCATATTTTTGAATCGCATCATTTTGATTGGCGAGAATCTCAACATCTTGCTGAATGATGCGTTGAGCTGTCCATCGAATCAATGGACGAGCAATCAAGTTCCATGCACCGTAGTGATAAGTAACATCTGTGTAGACAAGAGTGGATGTTTGGGTTTCTGGGATAGATTGGCTTGTGATGATGAGCTTTCGATGATGCCCCATGTCGTACTCGACACTTGTAACGTTCGGCATGTGAAAACTATCGGTGTGTCGGATTTCACGGCGATCGCCATTCAGAAATCGACTAAACCAACCCAGGTTAGTTGTTTCGTTTCGGTATTCCACATAAACCGATCCATTGCGGCGTTCGACGGTCATTTCTAGTTGCTGCTTTTGAGAACTGCGAAAAATGCCAGGATGTACAAATGCGGTATGTGGAATATCGATGAAGTTCTCAGCACAGTTGGTAACGGTATTATTGAATCGATTGATGACGCGAACCGTTGCCCAGCCTGTTTCTTGATAGTGAGGCATGGGAAATGGTTGAGGAGGAGGGGGAGGTGAAGAGTTAAGAGGGGTAACGTCTGGAGATGTAGAAGCGTGAGGAAGTGAAGGCTTTCGGGACTGTGCAAGACGAACGTAGACATAGCCATCTTGTTCGATCGTGTCGTGACAAAGAGCTTGGCGAGTGGGTAGATGAGTGCAGGCATGTCCTTCAGCAGGAACGGCAACAACCTTGCCCGCATGGTTGTAGATCCAGCCGTGATAAGGACAATGGAGTTGACCGTTGAAAACGTTGCCGCTGGAGAGGCGACTGTTGCGATGCATACAGCGATCGCGCAAGGCAACAGGTTTTCCGTCTTCGTCTCGAAATACAGCCAACCATTCACCCAAGACCGTGCGACTCAAGACAGTGTTGGGTTTGAGTTGAGTGCTGAGGGCAACTACATACCAGAAATCTTCAAACGTCATGATTCGGACAGAGTGATGATGAGGTGAGTGGTTTGTTCGTACGGATTACGGATGTAGAGATGCGATCGCCAGATTGCTCGTCACCTTAATCTGGCACGCAAGACGAGCTTTGGGATGATCCGGTGCAAGTACCTCTAAAAGCTCTCGCTCCTCTTCGTCTGGCGGTGGGATGTCTCCATCAGCTTCAACCAGGCAGGTACCACAAATGCCGGTACGACACCCGAATAGGACTGGAGAATTTTGCACGGTCAGGACATCGGCCAGTGATTGGTGCGATGAGATAGTGAGCGATTCCAATGAGTCTTGAAAAAACGAGATGGTGTGGGTCGTCATCAGGATGTTTTTGGTGTTGACCAGCAAGAGGGGGTAAGTTGATTCACATAGGTCATGTATTGGACAATTGGCTGATCAATCGACAGCAAAGCCTTGGGATTGAACTGAATATTGTCATAGATCATGCCGTCTTCATCGCGCAGGATGTAGTAGCACAGGCGAGTGAGATACAGCAGAACTTGAGTGGTTATCCAACCCAGCACCCCCGTTCGTTTGCGGGTGACATAGATAGGTTGAATCCGCGTTTTTGGGATACCTTCCTTTTCATCATTGATCGGCACATAGGCGTAGAGCATATAGAGTCGGGGAATGCGTTTCACGTCCTTCATGATGGTGAGCAGTCCGAGACACCCGTGGGCATATCGCATAGTGTAAGCGTAGCGATCGCCCAACACACGTCGCATCAGCTTTTCTCGAACGTTCGTGCTTGGAAATTCACCGCTCAGGGTGAAGTCCATGACGGAGCCTGAATCGCTGGTGTTGAGGTCGAGCTGCATCTCGATATTGAGCTTGTGGACAGTTTGCAAATGCTGGGCATCAATACCGTTCATCATGCAAATGTGATGGTGGCAGTGACGCTCCAAAGGCTTGTCCGCCATAGCAACCACCTCGACATCCCGCAGTTCATCGAATTCTGCAACAGGTTCAGGGGCGATCGCCTCTGGGTAGACCCAAATAAAGCCATATTTCTCTTCGATGGCATAGCCCTGAGTATGGGCGTTTGCAGGAATCGTATCTTGGCACGGAATATCCCGACAGTGCCCTGTCTCATCGAACGCCCAGTGGTGGAAGAAGCACCGAATCGTATTGCCGTCCACACACCCAATACCCAAATCTGTCCCCATATGGGGACAATAGGCATCTAGAGCACGCACCTGCCCATCGATTCCTCGAAACAGCACAATGCGCTGTCCGCAGAGTTGCATCGATTTGACGGTTCCACAGGGAATATCCCCACTAGGACAAGCAACGTACCAGCCCTGTGCAACAATATCCCAGTTATTGAAAACACGATGCTTCTGACGGTGAAAACGCTCCGTATGAGTCAGATTCATGGCTAAACATCCATATCTGCCTCATTGTAAGCATCATCAAAATAATTGCATCGACATGGGTAGACAGCCTGTCGATCGGCTAGATGCAGCGAATTGTGCGATCGCTAACTCACTGGGCAGAAACAATACTAACCCTCATGATGAAAAACAGCGAAGTCATTATGGGCAATATTGGAAAGGTATTTGATAACACTTATTAAACCCATGAATTTTAGGAACCAGGTTTCTACTGGATTATTAATGATTTTGGGTCTCACGGCCTGCCAATCTAATCCAACAGGTAATCAGACTCTGACAACTAGCTCAACTGACGAGATTGAAGAGACTGAACCAGCCCAGGTGTTTCCTGATGACTATGCTCAAGTCTGTAATGGCATCGCATTTACCCCAGCAGCAACCTATACATCTGCAACAGGCGAAGTACACCCTCTGTATGTATTCGATCGCGAAAAGGATACTGACGCATTTTCGAAGTCATATCGGAGCCTGCCCGATGGCTGGGAAAAGTCCTGGGAAGAGAGCCAGGCAACCCAATTAGTTGCTTGCCTCACCGTAACTCAAGAAACATTGGCGAATTCCTGCGAATTTCCTCCAGACGAAGGAGAAACAGAAGCCTACGTCCTAGAAACCTACAACACAAACTATGCCGTTGAGATCTATGCTGCAAATTCTGGTGAACAATTAGACAACACAACGTTTGAAATTCAGGGCGCTGAATGCCCCATGTTTCATATGTTTACTGAAGGGGAATATACAGACACATCCAGTGCTGACTATAGTCAGGCCTTGCTAGAGTTCGTGAAACCCTATGTTCAACCCGATGTATAAAGCCATTGAAATAATTCCTAGAATGCTAAAGCTTGCAGCTTCGTTTGCATCACACTAGACGCGTCACGATCTAGGCTAAGGAAGCAGCACAGGCTCTATGTTGAACCTGCAAGGATTTCTCGATAGAATTTTGCTCATCAAGGTCATGTCTCGGTTCCGTTTCCAGGCATAGCCGACTTTCTCGAAATAGACTGCATAGGAATCGATGGTTTCCCGGTGAATTTGATAGCTGTGATGCAGTCCTTCAGATTCTTGAGTAAAACACCGTCACATCATGGCTTTGCTTCAGCGTCTCCCATGTCGAAGAAGGGGAATCCTGCGCAGTCAGCGCAGAATCGCAAGGAGAAAGTATGATTTTAGGTGAGGAGGTGAGTCAGGATGGTGGAACTACAGAGTTTAGTCGGCGACAAAATTAACGTGTCTTCTGCCCAAGTTACTCAGTTTTGTCAGCGCTGGAACATTATTGAATTTGCTCTTTTCGGTTCTGTCTTGCGGGATGATTTTCATCCTGATAGCGATATCGACGTTCTCGTGACTTTCTCATCTGACTCTAGATGGAGCCTATTTGACTGGGTTGATATGAAAGACGAGCTTGAGGCTTTATTTGATCGGAAAGTTGATATTGCGGACAAAGAGGGGCTAAAAAATCCCTATCGACGTCACGAAATCTTACGCACTCAGCGAGTGATCTATGCCAGCAACCAACCGTGATGCAGGGTCACTGTGGGATATGGCGCAGGCCATTCGAAGAATTCAGGAGTTTACTTCGGACTTGACCTATGACGATTATGTAGACAGCATCCTCATCCAAAGTGCAGCCGAAAGACAGTTCGAAATCTTAGGTGAAGCTGCTCGTCGATTGTCAGATGAATTTCGGCAAGCCCATTCAAAAATTGAATGGCGTAAAATCATTGGCTTACGCAACATTTTGATTCATCGTTACGATGAAATTCGACAGCAAATCATTTGGGAAACCGTCGTCTCAGAATTGGATCCACTACTGGCTCAACTAGAAAACTTGTTGTCTTCATTGCCTGATCAAGATAGTAACGCTACTGAATGAATAAGTAGCTAGCCATAAGTAAACGTAACCTTCCAAATACTGTGCCGCCCGCGCAGCAGGCGGCACAGTATTTGAGGTTTTGGTTTTAATGACGTCCAGGTAATTATCAACTGTGACATCAAATATTGCTGTTTCATTCAATATATGTCAGAGGCACTTATCCTAAGCTTTGCTGAAGATTGCATGAATGAAGTTTGCCAAAAACTCGCCGCTGAACCTGCAAATATTTCTCAATTGAATTTTTGCTCATCATTGCCATATCCCGATTGCGCTTCCAGGCATAGCCCACCTTTTCCAGATAAACCGTGTAGGAATCGACGGCTTCCCGATGAGTTTGATAGCTGCGGTGCAATCCTTCAGATTCCTCAGTAAAACACCGTCGCATCATGGCCTTTGCTTCAGTGTCTTCCATGTCGAAGAGGGGCGATCGCAACAACCTGTAAACGACCGAATACAGGGCTGGGTCATACCAAAAAATGCCGTTGATAGCGGCGGAGAAGTGGTAGTGGTCTTTCTGGCAGCCCCAAATACCCAAATTCGCCACCATCGATTCAAACTTTGTGGGTGGTTTTAGACAGGTCACCACTTCGTGGGATAGGAGCGTTGAACTATTGAAATGAAAACTCTCATCCATGAAGTGATAGTAGGAAATTTTGGCTGGAATGGGAGCTGAGTCGGGGTCAGGATGAGTCTGATAATAGCGACTGAGCTTGTGCTGAATGAGCTTGCCATTGAGGGTGCGCAGACCGCGGACGGTGAAATATTGACAGGCCAGAAAGGTATTGCCCGCAGAGAGCAGGCCAAAGGTTTGAAGTTGGAGTTGCTTCCAGCGTCGCTTTAGGGCATTGGTGTCTGCAAAGAGCATGGTCTCGGTGAAGGGCGATCGCATGGGATAGCTAAACAAGCGCTCTCCAAATAATGCCGTTTCCACCTGGGTTGCAATCGTTTTGAATGCATTGATATGGGCGCGTTCTTGGGCAGACTCTAAATCCAACATGTCGCAGATTTGCCGAAAATCCTCTTGAGCATAGAGTCCAGCTGCACTCGTCTGATTAAAGTAAATGGTTGCGATTTCGGCAGAAATAATTTGCGAGTAGTAGGCAACCCAATACAGCTGGTTGAGGATGATGCGCTGAGCTGGGCTCGATTCATCCCACAGGAGTGTGCCGTAAAACAAGGAGAATTCTTCAGGATTCCAGTACTCATCCTTGCAGGTTGCATAGCTGAATGCTTGAGCTGCCTCGTCTAGTTTTTGGGTGTGATCCTGCTTCTGATTTCGGTGGAGGTTGAGTTGAATCTTTCGGCAGAGGGCAGGGTGTTCGAGCAGGGTGTTGGTTTTGGATTCCAGGATTGGGGTGATCATGATGGAGGGTTGTGCTCAGAAACGCTGGGTTAAACGCAATGGTGAGCAGGGAGTGGAGCAAAGGAGCCGCGTTCCTCTAAGTCTTGTACGATCGCCCCGGCTCCGTCGCCTCTCATGAGCGATCGCAACACCTGGAGTCGAGTACCGCTGTGTTGTTCAGTATCAAGTTCGGTGAGAATCTGAATTTTCTGAGTGCGGGAGAGATGGCCTTTTACGCGGGCGATCGCCTCGATAATGCCCTGTGGCCCTACCTGCACCATGCGGAGGAACTGCTCCAGGATATCGACAATGGCTATGTGGCTTGCAGGTGACATGGATGCTTGATTAAACAGCGTGACACCTGTTCCGTGATGGCGCGACTCGTCTTGCAAAAATCCCTGGAGCGTATGGCTCAATGCCTCGTAGGTGCAAGTTTTGGCAAGGGAACGGTAATGGCTCAATCCCCAGCCTTCTAGAACAACCTGAATGACAAACAACAAAACGGTTTTATCATCGCCTTCCACCACCTCCGACAGCAGATTGAGGAATGAGTTGTCAGTGACGGTGGGTTCCACAGGAAGATATGGGTGGAGCTGAACGAAGTGACTCGTCTCATCCGCTGCAAAGAGCGTATAAATCATCCGCTCCTGAACTGACTCTGACAGCAACACCATACGAGACATGTAGCCCATGCCAGCTTTCTCGATGCAGTAGGACTCTTGAAGCACATCAAGGTTTGTGAGGGCTAGGATATTGCGCTGTTCCTCGGGAGTTGCATTAGTAAAGAGGGTGACGCGGTCGAGTCCAAAATGAGATGCATCCCAATAGGCGTCACACGATGGCATCGTGAGTAGCGACGACTCTGAGGGGTTGACGTGTGTGGTGTCATTGTGTTGGAGAACGAGTGAGTCTTGAGATTGATGACTGCCTGGATGGGTTCTAGTTGATGGAGTTGGCGCTTTAAATGGCAGACGATTGGATGGCCGATTGGATGGCCGTGATGGGGGTTGATGTGGGTGTCGAGTGATGAGTGGACAACTGGGTGCCACAGGCGATCGCTCCAAGTGCTTGTGCATAGCTGAGGCCAAAATTCGGTACAGTTTACTGGATTCGTCGATATTGGGCAGGTCTAGCCCTGCAATCGTGTGTTTTGACATCATTGACCATCCTGGCTCAGAAATAGAGGTTCATACAGTGTCGGGAGGACAGTTTTCAGATTTTCATAGAGGTCTTGACTGAGATGATTTCCTCATGACGGATGACTGCCGTTAGGGAGTTGTGAGGTTGGCAGCACTAGCGATGTGGTTCTTGGCCGGATGGTTGGATGCAGTCGGTGACGCCTCAAGTGGTGATTCAACAGTACAGGGTTCCCAGGTTTGCCATGCAAGCGCACGCTGACGCTCGATATGTTGAGCAAAGGTGACAATCGACTGATCTGCTCGGGTGGGTGTCGTGAGGTTGAACTGGATGGTTTCAAACACATGGCGATCGCCCCTGCCAAAATAGTCTCCAACTTGAGCGGTTAGGCAAAGCACCACGCGGTTGAACAGCGCTCCATGCACCCCAGCCCGTTTGGGCGTAATCAAAATTGTTTGTCCTTCTGTTTTGCCCCCTGCCAGCATGCGCAGTGCAAACATAATGTGAACGTGAAATCTATCCGGCCCTACTGTCACCGTGCCAACGCTGCCATATCGGTAGCACATGGCATAGGTAATTTCGTTTTGGTAGAAGGGGCGAATGAGTTTAAGAAATAGAGAGTCCTCTCCCCCTCTCGTTGTGTTTTGAAAGGTAATCGCACCATCAGTGCGTTCGGCTGAAGCGAACACAATCTCAACGGGAAAGTTGTGGACGGTGTTGAAGTGATTGGCGTCAATGGCATTGATCATAACGACGTTGGGGTGGCAGTTTCGCACAAAATGGCGACCCAGACTGGCCTGACAGGGTTGTCCCTCCAGTTCTGGAACAGCCGGAGGCGGCTGCGTCGGCGTTGTGCCTGTCCACACCCACACCATGCCGTATTGTTCTGCCGTGGGAAACGTTGCTTGACGTAGAGGCGGTGGGCCATCCAGACAGGGTGCATCGGTGCAGGTTCCGTTCTTGTCAAACGCCCAATTGTGGAAAAAACACCGGAGGCGATCGCCCTCCACACGTCCTTCCGCCAAATGTGCCCCCATATGAGGACAGTAGGCGTCTATTGCCACCACCTTTTTGTTCGAATCCCGGTAGATAGCCAGATCACGCCCTTGAATGGTAATGGCTTTCACCTGCCCTACCTTCAACTGATGAGAGGCGATCGCCCAGTACCAGCCCTCAACAAAGCGGTGAGGATTATTGAAGATGTTGAACGTACGAGGTGAAGCCATTGGAAATGTGATGTATGTGGTTTTCGGGCAACAATAGTCTGATTCATCGTAGGGACAAGGCATTGCCTTGTCCCTACCCATTGGGATAAATGCAACATCTCATCCTATCGAAGGACGCTTGATACGTAACTAGCCATCATTAAACGTACCCTTCCAAATCCTGTATCGCCTGCGCAGCAGGCAGTATAGGGTTTTTGGCTTTGGTTTTAATGCTGTTCAGGTACGTATCAGGTGCCATGGTTAACCACATGCGGCGTCCTGCGCGAGTCAAGTTGTCTTCACAGATTTCGGTCAAACAAACCAGCTCGTCTCCAGAATCATGCCCTGGATTTTGGTGTTCAAAAAAGCGAATATGCGGATCGGACAGGCGCTCTTCAGGAATCCCAGCTAAGGAACTCCGCAATCGATGAGGATGGTCGAGTCGCACAACGCCTGCACCTGGATCGTAGCGATCGCCAAATCGTTCGATTGCCAAGTGATCCATCAGCTGTTTCATAACGAGTGGCGTTGGTTCAGCGTGGCAAGGGTAAAAGGTTTTCCAAAAGGTAGGCATAAAGCGGTAGGTGCGGTAACCCGACGAAATGAGAAACCAGTAGAGACGCCCGGTGGAGTGAATGGCTTTGAGGGTGTTGACCGCGTCGATCCAGCTTTTCGCCAATGCCATGCTCGACCATGCACTGGGGTCCATGATGGTGTCGCCCGAATAAACGACATCAATGGATTCGTCCCCAACATCTGCCGAATAGAACAAGAGGGTCGAAAACCCTTTCAATGCACCCCTTCGATCGCGGAGGAGCAGCACCCAATTTTTCTCACGTAAATCGGCTTGAAACACATCGATCCGCACCCCTGAAAAATGCTGCTGGAGGAGATGAAACATCTCTGCGCGATCGCCCGCTGATAATTCTGCAATGGGAACTAATTGACTATTCATCATGTCATTTCTCTATAGGACGGTGAATTAGATGCCCCGTCGATGGATGCCAAAATCCTTATCCGTGTGACACATCGTTGCAGATCATGAATCACACGAGATAAGGATTTTGGACGTCATGCACAGTCCGTTCTCTATTTGCACGTTACCAAGAACACTCCAAAGGTTCCCGTCACGAGAGCCACAAGTTGCATCTGGGTTACAACGTCCCATTGAATTTTCCCTGAAGACGCTACATGTAGTACGGTTATAAACCAATACTCCCTACATGTATTTGAAGAGCGTGAATGTTGCAGCCACTTGCCCAACTGTCTACTGGCTCAGCCGCGCAGCATACCCTCAGCATCGCAAATCTCCGAAACCAAGCCACCCATTGATGAATGTGTAGCGATTGTCTTAGTAGTCAAGAATTAGCAGTCAAGAATTATAGAGTTCCTTCGTAACTATCCCCTGAGCGGAGTCGAAGGAGACGGTTGCAGGGGATCTGGCTTCGACTCTGCTCAGCCAGCGTGATAGGTGGGACGGTTACGTTCTTTCTAAGCTCCAAAATTCTTGTTCTTGTCTCGTCACTGCGACAAAATGTTAAGTTTTGCGGTTCATCCGGCTGCTCCAAAGTCTGAGGCGGCAGTCAGCGTTTTAGACTGATAAATCAAGAACCTATGAGCATGCATGCAGATTGAGTACCCGCTCATTGTTTTCATTTCGTCGTATTTTTTTACGTCTTTTCAAACATCACTGTCAGTCTTATGTTTCCAGTTCATCGTCCTCGCCGTCTTCGTAGCCATCCTCAACTGCGCCGCATGGTGCGCGAAAATGTCGTCACCACGAGCGATCTCATCTACCCACTGTTTGCTGTGCCCGGAGAAGGCATTGCAACTGAAGTGAGGTCGATGCCGGGAGTTTATCAACTCTCCGTGGACAAGATTGTGGAAGAAGCAAAAGAAGTCTACGACCTTGGAATCCCCGCTATTATTCTGTTCGGCATTCCAGAAGACAAAGATGTGGAAGCGACGGGCGCATGGCACGACCACGGCATTGTGCAGGCAGCGTCACGAGCGGTGAAAGAAGCAGTGCCTGACTTGGTGGTGATTGTCGATACCTGTTTGTGTGAATACACGTCTCACGGACATTGTGGCTATTTGCAGACCGGAGACTTGACGGGGCGAGTGCTCAATGATCCAACCTTGGAGTTGTTGAAAAAAACGGCAGTGTCTCAGGCGCAAGCGGGTGCAGACATCATTGCGCCATCGGGCATGATGGACGGATTTGTTCAAGCTATTCGCCAAGGATTAGATGAAGGGGGTTTTGAAGATATCCCCATCCTCTCCTACGCAGCAAAATATTCGTCGTCTTACTATGGCCCATTCCGCGATGCCGCTGATTCTTCACCACAGTTTGGCGATCGCCGCACCTACCAGATGGATCCGTCCAACTCTCGCGAAGCCCTAAAGGAAATTGAATTGGATATCGCTGAAGGGGCAGACATGCTCATGGTGAAGCCAGCACTCGCCTATATGGACATCATTTGGCAAGTGAAGCAGGCCAGCAATCTCCCCGTAGCTGCTTACAACGTGTCCGGTGAATATTCCATGGTCAAAGCGGCGGCGCTGAATGGCTGGATTGATGAGCAAAAAGTCGTCATGGAAACCATGCACAGCTTTAAGCGCGCGGGCACTGACGTCATCCTGACGTATCATGCGAAGGATATCGCCCGTTGGTTGCAGACCTAGGCATACGGTTGTAGGGACACGGCATTTTTGTAGGGGCATGGCCATGACCCTACAACGTGAATCACGCGTCATTCAACATTCAACAGAAAACGTCATTCAACATAGCAGGTTGATTTCCGATGCCTTATCTTTGGTTCAAAGCCTTTCATATCATTGGTGTGGTGGTTTGGTTTGCTGGGTTGTTTTACCTGGTGAGGTTGTTTATTTACCACGTTGAAGCTGACGAGCAGCCAGAGCCTGCCCAGAGCATTCTCAAAACTCAGTACACGCTGATGGAGAAGCGGCTCTATGGGATTATCACGACGCCGGGAATGCTGGTGACGGTGGCAATGGCGGTCGGCATTGTTTGGCAAGAGCCGTATGTCTTGAAAGAGTGGTGGCTGCACGTCAAGCTCACCTTTGTGGTGATTTTGCTCGGCTATCATTTCTTCTGTCGCCGGTTGATGAAGAAACTGGAGCGTGGTGAATGCGGATGGAACAGTAAGCAATTGCGTGCGCTCAACGAATTTCCAACGTTGCTGCTTGTGATTATTGTGTTGCTGGCGATTTTCCAGAACAATTTTCCGACGAACGCCACGTCGTATCTTGTCGTTGGCTTGGTTGTGTTGATGGCTGCAACAATCCAGCTCTACGCGCGTAAGCGTCGCTTGGATAATGAGCGCAAGGCGCAAGCAGCGGAGTCTCCCACAGGCACCGATCAGGTGTTGCAAAGCTAAACCCAAACCAAGTTGAGAACTGTTGTTTTCCCCACGGGAAAACGACAGTTCTCAAGCGAGACGAAGTTTCAGCCTTTTTTAACTTAAGCCCCTGGGTTTTCAACGACCCAGGGGCTTTTGTGTGGGAATGCTGACGAAAAGTTTTGTAATTAACTGGGTCACTTCTGGAAAACTCACCCGAAAATATCACTAACGTTCGCCCCGCATCCACACATTAAAGAAGACCCATGAAGTACGAACTGATCGGTGGGCTGGCCGGAACAACCGTTTTATTGGCTGCGACCATGACGCATTTTCGATTGCGTGCATGGTCTCGTCAACAGCTCAGTGTCTACAAAGACAAGCATGCTCAATTAGAGCAAGAGCAGCATGACTTAACGACAGAAATCACCCATGTCAGGGATTCTAATGATGTCCTTAGTGAGGAAAATCAGCGGTTATTGAACCGCAATATTTTGCTCACTAAGGATACTGAGCAGTCGCAGAAGGTGCAAGAAGACTTGCGCCAGCAACAGCAAACGTTACAGCACAAGCTTGATGAATCGAACGCGGCGATCGCCCGTCTCGAAATCGAGATTCACCAAGTCATGCAAGAGCGCGATCGCCTCAAAGCTGATTTGCAACACGAGCGAGAACAAGTATTAGCCGTGCAGCGGGATAAGGATGCCTTGAGCTTGAGAAAATCTCAAGTTGAAAATCAATTATTGCGTGAGCAACAGCAAGCCATTGCCTTGCAGGAGCGAACGACCACGCTGGGAGAGCAAACAAGACGGTATGAACAGCAGATTGCAACCCAATCGACACAGATTGATACGCTCCAGCAACAGCTCAACAGGTTGGAGGAGCAGAAAGCGACATTAGAAGCATCGCTCGCTAATGTGCACATGCAACATGCTCAGGAGCACGCCGAGCATGTGGAGCGTCAACAACAGCTCCATGAAAATGCTCAGCTGCGTCAGCGGATTCAATTGGAACTGACGCAGGAGAAAGAACATCGCCATCGCTTTGAAGCTGGACTGAGTGAAGCCTTGCAAGAGAAAGAGGACTTAGCCACAACGCTTCAGGAACAGCGAGATCATGCGACACACTTGCAACAACAGCTTGATGGCATTACTCAGCATAATGATTCTGTGCATCACGCGTTAACCCAGAAACAGGAACGACTGGCTCACCTAGAGTCTCAGTTTGGGCACCTCACGGATCAGGTCAAAGCAGAGCAAGGAAAACGCTTCCATCTCCAGCGATCTGTTGATGGGGTGTTGCGTCAGCAGCGCAAGGTCGAACGAGAGCTGGAGCGAGAACAGCAGAAAGTATTGACGCTGGAGCATGCTCTCCAAACCATTCAACTGGAGAAGGAAAAATTAGAGTCGAGCGTGGCCATTGAGCAGGTTCAACAGAATCGGCTCAAGGAGCAGTTTGACGCTGTTTTGGCTGAAAATAAGCAAATTGATGATAGCCTCCAGCAAGAGCGAGATCGGGTTGCATCTCTGGAGTTTCAGGTCAAAAACCTGGCGCATCTCCGAGAGCAGACGGAGCAAGATATTGAGCAAGAACGTGCGGTGATCGACCAGTTCTATCAGCAGCTCCTCACCATCAATCAGCAAACCTCCCATGCGACCGGAACGATTGATATCGAGCGGGAACACATACTTGCGTTTCAAGCGCAATTTCGCGAGTTTCTCAAAGAACGGGAACAGATTCGAGGACTCATTCAGCAGCAACAAGGTCAGCTGTTAGACGTGCAACATCAGCTTGAACAATTGACTCAATCCAGGCGTCAGCTAGAGACGGATCTGGAGCAAGAGAGAACCGATGCACACCAGCTGCAGCAGACCCTTGAAGACTTGACGTGGCGAAAATCGCAATTGGAAGCTGAACTGAACCGAGAGCAACAAAAAGTAGATGCCTTTGAACCTCGACTCACTGCTCTGACAGACCATATGCAAACCATTCAACAGTCAATTCAAGCAGAGCAGGAGAGCGTACGAGCATTTCATGATCAGCTCAATCATCTCCTCCAGCAAGAATCGACGTTTGAACAGCGGCTGGATAATGAGCAGAATGATATCGCGGCGATCGCCCAACAGGTTCAAGACCTTTCCCAGGAACGGAAACTAGAACTGCTCCACAACGAGCTGGTTCGTGAGCGAGATACGGTGACGATCCTGCAACAGGAGCTAGATGCTCTCAACCAGGAAAAAGAGCGGGCGATCGCCGCTCTACAGACGGCGCAGAAAAAGCCTCTGGCTGGCAAAACGTTTGCGATCGCTGGCAGTCTTTCCACGATGAATCAAGACGAAGCACTCAACTTAATTTTGGACGGCGGTGGACGCGTTCACAGCACGCTCAACCCTGAAACGAATTATCTACTGGTGGGGCGATCGCCCGGCGTGAAGCTGAATCAGGCGAAGGACTTAGGCATCCAACAAATTACGGAAGCAGACCTGCTCAAAATGCTCTCTGATGCATGACAACAAGGCTAGCTGCGTTTGTTCGTTACGTGCTTGCAGCATGCTTTATCACAACAACTATAGCGCTGCGTATGGATTCAGTACGGTGGTGTTGGGCACGACGCGCCCAACACCACTCTTTTTGTGCTTGACTAACATGCATACCGCTATATAAAGACGAGGCTGGATTTCGTACTTCAACTCGGCCGACGAGACGACTTGATCCCACAAATGTCCTGCAAAAAAAGGATGCCATCGGCATCCCTTCGTATTCTGGAGTCTAGCGTTGTAGGTTCCCCAAGTTATCAGAGGAGAGTGCTTGGTTTTATGCCTCAGGCTCGATTCGGCGAACTGTCGTGCTATCCGTTGGCGTGTCGCTATCAATCACCTCAATGATGACTGGTTGACTGGGCTCTTCACCAGCCCTACTGGCTTGTCCAGTGTTAACTTGAGCCGCTTTAACGCGATTAATGAGTCTCTTAAAAATCTGCTTGACGTTCAGGTAGCGATCGCCGTGTTGTGAGGTTAAATCTTGGTCAAGCTTACCTGCGTTTTCGGCCAAGTGCTTTTGCAGAGCGTGGAGCCAATCACCCTTGCGATCGCGCACAATTTCTAGCGCATGGCTCACGATGGTCTTCCAAGAAGGAGCCGCCCCTGCCGTATTCGTTTCAACATCCTCTGCACTGGTTGCAACCGTTTCATTCGTTGCGTCAGTAGTCGCTTCAGGCGTCTCTTTGAGTTCTTCTAGAATTTCCGCGATCGACCTACGAGCAGAAACATGCAGATTAGAAGATCCTTCTTTGACTTCTTCAAACGTCATTGAGGCCGCATTCTTCAAGATATCGCTGATGCGAGTCGCTCGCTGCTTGCCTTCTACTTTGGCCTGCTGAAGCTCAGTTTTGATTCGCTCTTTCACAGTTGTCGTCATGCTAATTTCCTCACGTGTTTTGTATTTTTGTAGAGAGGGTTGACCGAATTAAGCAACTCTTGCAGACTTGACATCAGTGACGTTGTCGTAGTCTGTAGAGTCAACTGTTTGGGTTGAGTTCTTGATACGATTGCGACGATTATCCATCGCTATTTGAGTCAACTCAGTCAAAACAAGCGTGGCTAGTAGTCCGTCATCAATCCATCCAATAACTGGAAATACATCTGGTGAGATATCGAGCGGACTAAACAAATAAAACAGTGAGCCTAAAATAATGACTCAGCGATATTTAGAATTGCGCAATAAACTTCTAAACCAGTGAACTAAGGGAGCACCGACCAACCGCTTCATCGCGTTTTCCTCTCAGGACTTTATGACTTTATCTTGACAGGAATAGATAACTTACACAGGTGTTGGTTGCCCAAGAAAAAGCAGGGTTTTTACACCGAACTCACCGTACCGTAATCACCGCAGCACTGGAAATGTGACGCTCTCTATCCTGGCTATTAATTTTGCTTTCGATGAATCAAGACGAAGCACTTCACGTGATTTTGGGCAGTGGTGGATGCGTTCACGGCACGCTCAACCCTGAAACGAATTATTTACTAGTGGGGCGATCGCCCGGCGTGAAGCTGAACCAGGCGAAGGACTTAGGCATCCAGCAAATTACGGAAGCAGACCTGCTCAAAATGCTTCAACAACTCGTTAGGCGATGGCTGTTTATCTCGGCTCAATTCTTCTGAACGTCTTTGCATGCGATACTTTCGTTTGATTGAAAACCTCCTTGTAACCCAAAGACTTGTAGAAAGCACTAGCTTCTGGCGAGGCTGTATAGAGTTGGATGCTAGAAAAGCTTGTTGATGCATGCGCTTCGATCTTTTGGACAAGCAGGGCACCCAAGCCCATGCGACGGTACTCGGGATGGATGTAGAGACGTCTGGCCCGTCCGATGCTTGGCTCATCAAAGTACGGATCAATATTGATACCACCAATACCTAAGCTAGCGCCTTCCTTGCTTTGCAAAATGAAAAGTGCTTCGCCTGGAAGGTCAAATCGATTATCGCCTGAATCGTAATCTGCAACTAAGCGATCAATATTGCGATGTCCTTCTAGTCTGGCAAGTTCGGCCAGTATTGCTGTATCTCTGGGTAGATCAAAAACTTGAGAGACAATCATCTGTCGCCTAACGATTCGGGGCAGCGGTTGCCC
>JBCCWF010000064.1:0-19016 GCA_039194035.1 Cyanobacteria bacterium P01_E01_bin.6
AAAAGCCTACCATCTTCTTCCACTCATCGTCGCTGGTCAACCCGGTTGAGCAATTACAAAAAAGGATTCGGCCTGATTAGCACTCAACAACTCGGCCACCAGTTCAATCACAAAGCGCCACTGAGCATTGAAGATATGGTCATGTACTAATGCATGTTGATCCGTGTTGACCAGATATTGAGCAGTAAAAAATTCCTGAAACGTTAGGTGAGAGAATGAACAAAAATTTGCAGCTTGCTGGATCAGTAACCCATAAGTTAGCTCTAGATCCTCAATGATTCTTCGCGTTTCTGGAAGATGATTGTCAGCTGTATCGAAGCGATCGCCTAAATATGCACGAATTTCATCTTCGACCTCGCCTTGCTTAAACAGAGACTGAGGCTGGGGAAGCAAGAAAAACTTAGCCGCAATCTTTTGAAGCAAGGAACGTGTATCGTCAATCGAAAGCTGTTTAAGTGCATGTCCATCACGCAATCGACGTGCTCTATCATTCAGCAAACTTCTTAATCCCCAATCATATACATCTGTTCGAGTGGGAGGGAACATATTGTGATCTCGAAAAACCATACACAGCAGATCTAGAAGAATGGGTGTGCGTGTCAACTCTCCTAAATTGACATGTCGAGATAATCGCTCCAAAAAACGCTGAGCAACATCATCGTTGTCATGAGTATGTCCATTTTTAATGAATGCCCCAGAAAACCAACACCTTACATAGGCTGCTCGTTGTTTAGCATTGAATGGAGCAATGATTGTTCGTTGAAAATGATTGGCAAACGGTAATTCGAGAGGTAACCGGCAACTAAATGCATAACGCGACTGATGATAAGGCTGCAGGATATCTCTAATGTGTTGGTTGACACTCGCGCGCATGCCTTCCGAAACTTCATCAAGCCCGTCCAAGATCAAAAAGATGTGCCCCTCTACAAATAATCGACGAGTTGTTTGCCCTACGTCGGGCACTCGGCAGTTTCCAAAATATTGCTCAATATAGGTGAGCAAATTCATTTGAGTTGCCTTAGGTGCAAAATCCCGCATTTCCAAAAATACGGGGACACAGTCTGAAAGCAACAAGCCTCAATTACATTGAATGGCTAACCATTTTAAATAACTCGTTTTCCCACAGCCTGGACTTGCGTAAACTAATAGCCGTTTTGTTTCAAGAAGAACCGCACGCCCCTCAATCCGTTCTTCATATTGAGGAAGAATTCCCATGCGCTCAAACTCTATCTCATCCTTGACCCCAGTTAATAAATGGCGAGTTTTGAACTGTTCTGATGGTAAACGGCTGAGTTTATACAGGTGAGGTTCGACTAAGTAGTCAATCGAGATGGTAAAACTCGACATCTGGATAATGCCGCAGTCATGTTCAATGCGATCAGAAACACATTGACGAACTGTTGCGACCAATTGTTCAAGGCTATCAACCGCAGATGATGTGTTGGGATGATCTGAAACATAAGACTCTGGCTCGCTGACGTTTTCCCAATTCAAATCCAGGACTTGGCAGATCTTGTCAAGCGTGTCGAAGTTGCAAAGCTTTCTTTTATCCAAGCAACTGCTAACCGTTTGTCGATGAACGTCGATGTCTTCTGCTAGGGCAGTTTTATAGCGATTTGCACCATATTTTCTCTTTGCAATTCGTAGGGCAGTTTGCTGCCCTATTTCTGAAAACCGAAGTCGTCGAATATTTACCATTACGTTCTGCGGGGGCACCCATGTTTCGAAAAACCGCTGAAAGTTTTAACCTCAGCGATTCTTCAGCGATTCTTATGAATCATAATACTGAATATTTTTTCTTCGAGGCAGTTCTATACGGAAAGTTCAAGTTCGGAAAATCAATTCCCCGAATTCTGCGAATCAATTCCTGGAAAACCCTCGAATGGCCTGTGAATCAAGGTGCGCGACAGGAGAGTTTACCTGTCCGGTGGTTCACAATTCAGACCAATGTGAAGACATTCCCAAAAACGGAAATATTAATTTTTGTTGCATGTCGCTGTCGAATGGTGACGATCGACAGTCTATATTCAGCATCCTCCTTGGATGATTAGAAACAAGCAATTGAACGTATTCAGTTCTTAGCTTATTCATCATTCAACTTGGAGGTGCGTTCCCATGAATAATAACCTAATAGGAGTTGATCAAGAAGCCAAGATTTGCCGGGTGTTGAGTAAGGGATTGGAATGGCAAGTCCAATTTCAAGGAAGCTTCTGGAAAGCGCGTGCGATTCAACCGAACACAGACTTTTCGCCTAGTGACCGTGCATATGTTGTAGGTCGTCAAAACTTGACACTTCTGATTCAAAAGATTTTGTAGCATTGATGATTATCAAATTTGAATCGGTTCGAATCGATTGCCGCGTTTGAATCATCAGCTTTTTAGGTCAGTACTCTCAATGAGGGAAGCTGACCTATTTTTTTACTCTTGGTATTCTTCCTGTTCGTAACGTCTAGTCAGCGACTATACACTTGTGCGGGGATGCCTTGGTTGTTTAGTTGCTGTACCAAGTTTTGCGCACGTTCAGGGGTGCTAAATGCGCCAAATTGTACCTGTGCTCCTTGGGGAAAATTCCGAACATAAGCTCCAGAAACGGCTGCTTGAGCCTGCTCTAGACTGCGATCGCCCGTAAATGGTGCCACTACATAGACAAACCCTTCTTGGGGTTGTTCTGTGGTTGCTGTCGCGACGACGGGGGCAGGCTCTGGTGTTGCAGGGGATGATGATGGCGGTTGGACGGGAGGAAGCGGGGTTGAGCCAGACGTTGACTGTGTTGAGGTTTGTGGGGTGGCAACAATCACTGGAGGGGGAGCTGTTGAGGTTTGGGTAGGGGTAGCCGCTGGAGCAGGCTGAGGAACGGGTGCCGAAGCAAATCGTTGAGGTGCTAAGGGTTGTATCTGGGAAGGAGTTGCTGGCGCAGTCGTCAATGCATTAGCTTCGGTTCCGTCAACTGACGTTGTTTCATCTGTTGCTAACGGATCATTAAGCACATCGTTCAACGGCGCATCTAAGATGGATGTCTGCCGTTGCCGAGGAATTGCGCTCAAAGAATTAAGGTCGAGTTCATCAAACTCACCTGACGATAAATCTGGAGCAATGCCGGATCGAGTGGATGGAGATGAATTCCCAAACGCGACTGGATTGTCTGGATTGTTGCGGTCTGCAAAGCCAAGAATCGATGGATTTGCCACCACATAGCTTAGCGTCGCACTCGACAAAATTAAAAGCATTAAAGAACCAATGCCTAATGGAGTCATTAGGCTTGGGAAGAATCCTGATCCTGGAGAGTCCGGTGATGGCTGTGGAGATAACTGGTATTGATCGTCATCTAGCTCATCAAGGCTACGGAGCAAGGCTTCAGAAGACTCTAAGTAGCTGTCGGGAGCCTCATTATGGATGGTATGGATAGCGATCGCCTGATGCTCAGAATCTAAAGAATCGGAGCCTGAAGAAACAACGGTGAGTGATTCACTTGGCTCAGCCAGGAGATCACTTGAAATGATGGGGGCGATCGCGACCAACGAATGTTCATCGTCAATGGCAGGATCATCTAACAAGGATGCTTGCTGAGCGTAATACTGAGTCACGACGTGGCAGCGATAGAGCGCGAGTTCTTCCTCAAGGTCGACATCGAGGCTGCCCATCGCTACATGCAAGACCGGGTGTAATTGAGGCGTTGTCCAATCTGTTACATCGATTGATTCGTGGGGGTTGTCCGATACTGGCAACTGTTTTGGGGACTGCGCTTCAGACGGTGCGTGATGACTGACCACCTCATTCCTATCAAGCCCACTTCTATCAACCATGGCCGCCCCTGCCTCAAGTCATGCTGTCGCTTACGAATACTCCTATCGCCTCTTAAGATAGAGAAGATACTGCATGACATTATACGAGCACCCTCATCAAATCGTCTGTTTTTTTAATCCGATTAAATAGACCGAAATGGGATCTATTTGCGGTGAAGTTGATCTTGTGGCATTTTCCTAGGACTGATTATTTACCAATCGTCTGAGCTTACAAGTACCTGGGAGTAATTAAAGCAAAATTCCCAAATCCTTTGCTGCGCGAGCGGCACAGGATTTGAAAGGGTTCGCTTAATTATGGTTAGCTACTTAACGGATAAGCCAGGAAAAGTTGAACGGGATTCTGGGGCGCACAGTGTCCCAGAATCCCGTCTTAAAGTACAAGCCATTGTCTGAATCTAAATAGCTAAAATCGTAGGTGATATGGGGCGACATAAAGAATTTGATCGTAATGAGGTGCTGGATAAAGCCGCAGCAATGTTTCGGATGAAGGGGTATGAAGCAACCTCAGTCCAAGACCTTGTGAACTGCATGGGAATTAACCGTGGCAGCCTCTACGATACTTTTGGTGACAAGCAGGCACTTTTTCTGGCTTCGCTTGACTACTACCGAGACCAGCATGTCACTGAACTGACAAAAACATTACTGAAGTCAAGCGAAGGAATTGGATCAATCCGGCAATTCTTTAATCTGCTGGTGGAAAACCGGAGCGGCGATCGCGGCTGTCAAGGGTGCTTGATGGTAAACACAACCGTAGAACGCATCCTCCATGACGATGAAACGGCAGCTAAAGTCTCAGCTCATATGGCGATTCTCGAAGATGCCTTTTACCGGGCACTGCTCCGTGCACAGCGCCTTGGTGAAATCACAAAAACGCATCAAACGCTGCGGTCACTCGCACGCTATTTTGTGAGCAGCGCAAACGGATTATGTGTTACTGCCAAAACTTCTCCCGACCGCTCAGTTCTTCAGGACATTGCTGATACAACACTTTCTATCTTGGAATGATCTGCTGCTATTGCGTTCACTAGGACATCGGAAGGAAACCGATTGTTAAAGGAAACCGATTGTTATTGGATATTATTCAGCTCTTCAATAATGATTTCTGCTAGCCGATCAGCGGCTCCAGGTTGCCCTCGAACTTGACGGAGGCGATCGCTCATGTCTGCCAACCGTTCCGGGTGATCTAGGTATTCATGAATGTAGCGGGCAATCTCTTCGGGCTGAAGTTCACCGATTAACTCAGGAACAATCTCTTCACCAGCCCAAATATTAGGCCACGCTAATAACCGCTTTTTGCGGAGAAACCATCGGTTAATCAGCCGAGCAAACATATCACCTACACCGGGCAATTGTGCTAGCAGCCCCGGCACCCCGTCCCAGGCTTTCATTCCCTCCAAGTGCTGTGTCGGCAACAACACCAACATTGGCATCGCCAACGCCCCAAGTTCGGCTGTATTCGCTCCTACCGTCGTCACACAGATTTGGCAACGCTGCAACACATCATATGCAGGAAAGTGCGTATGTAATTCGATGGCTAAATCCTCATGAATCTTGAGATAGGGCAGGCTCTCTAATTCTTCCGTATGAACGAGTGCTGCTTCAATTCCCCCTAGATTTTTCAGCACAGGATTGGTTTTGGCACTGGCAAACCGAGCGAGGGTGTCAAGTTGCAGTGTTGGAGCAACAGGAATGACAAACCGAGCGTTGGGATGTGTCTGGTGAATGTGGTGGGCGATCGCCAGACAGAGAGGAACACCTTGCGCCAACTTTGCAGGTTTAGAGCCAGGGAGGAGGCCGATGGTGGGAGTTTTGGGAGTGGGGGTATGGATGGGTGGAGAAGTGGAGGGGTGACCAGTTGCGGATGCCATGAGGTCGCCGACGACGGTGAGTTTGTGGGCGTATTGTTGAGGGGCCTGCTGAATGAGGCTTTCGTTCATGACTCCGTAGCGATCGCCCCATCGATGCCATCGGGTATCCCATTCTCCATAAATCACGGTGCGGTATCCAAGCCGCTTGCCAATCCATATGGGATATACCTGATCGCCGCCGAGAAATACAACCACACCTCGATCGCTCCAGTCCCATGCATGAGCTGTTTTGCCGAATAGCAGGAAGGGGAAAAAGTGTTCAGCGCCTTGGATGCGATCAATTTCGGGATAGCGTCGGGCAATCTCTACTTCATTTCCACTTGCATTTGGACAGGGCGACAGCACAAGTGACATACGAATGGCTGGGCGATCGCCCCCCAACTGATGGTGCAATGCCGCAACAACCGGTCTCACCCAGGTGGTGAGTTCTCCTGGGCCATTCGAAAGAATAAGAATATCAGCAGTGTGAGACATCAAAATGTGGCAATAGTAAGACTCCTTTGTAAAATAGTGCCAGTTAACTGACATGGGTCTGATAAGGATATGCCAGATTTAGTCACGGCCGCTCAAGAAAAAAATACCGCAGCTGTCCGTACCCTGCTAGACGAGGGAGCCGATGTAACGATGGTGGATGCAGATGGCATGCCTGTTTTGGCGATCGCCGCTGAACATGGCCCCTTCGCCATCGTCAAAACACTGCTAGAGCATCAGGCAAATGTTAATGCAGCGGATCCCGATGGCTGGACTCCCTTAATGTCTGCATCCGCTAGCGGTCATGTCGATATTGTGAAATTACTCGTAGAGCATGGCGCAAATGTGAACGCCAAAACTCAATTTGGCCTAACCGTGTTGATGGGAGCTGCGAGCAAAGGACGGTCCGATATTGTGCAGTTTTTACTTGAACAAGGAGCTGATCTGACACAGCGAGATCAGAATGGCTGGACGGATCTAATTTTGGATGCAGAAGGGCACCATGACGATGTCGTTGACGTTCTAAAGCAAGCGAGGCAGGCAACATAAAAACATCAATATTGACACATTCAAAATTTGTAAAGCTAGCCGATAAACAAAGATGTTTCTATTAAAAGAAATCTCTAAATAGATCAAGAGATTGATAGTATCTCCTTAAAAAATTAGCGTCCTACTATTATCAAGACTGCATTTCTCGCTCACAAATGCATCTTAATCAAATCTCAAAAAACCTTTTCACAGAAGACTTCCAAGCGTTGAACTGGTTTTTCAAAGAATTTGAATTGACTTTCTTTAACCAATAGTGAGCAAGCATTGTATTGCTTGTAAACATACGTAAATAATCGTCTCAATGTTTTTATCAAATTGTGTCAAATTAGCGGCGATCGCCTTTATTGTCAGCTGTTTTTTGATACAAACTACAGGTGGTGTAAGGATTTCAGAGGTTCTTTCGGTGCATGTTACCGTGCTCGATTGTCATCCCCTGTCATCCATCGTTCTCCTCTGCGGAGTCTGAGCCAGGTATGCTGCCTGTTCGAAGGCTTTTAGGATAGGGGAATGCGCCCAGCAGTCAGAGCCACAGAAGCTGAAGAATAAGGAGCATACTTGGATGTTCACACACGTCAAGCCCACAGTCAGACACGTTGCGCCTGAAGACCTGCGTGATCGCGCTCTGATCAAGGTGGTCTATGTCGTGCTAGAACCGCAGTATCAGAGTTCACTCTCTGCGGCAGTACGGTCAATTAATCAGAATAATCCCAACATTGCGATCGAGATCAGTGGGTATCTACTTGAAGAACTCCGCAGCCCTGAAAACTATGAAGCGCTTCAACTTGATATTGCCAACGCCAATATCTTCATTGCCTCTCTTATCTTCATCGAAGAGTTGGCAGATAAGGTGGTCGAAGCGGTTGTACCCCATCGCGATCGGTTAGATGCAGTCATCGTCTTCCCCTCTATGCCTCAGGTTATGCGCCTGAATAAGTTGGGTAGTTTTTCCATGGCTCAGCTTGGGCAGTCAAAGAGTGCGATCGCCCAATTCATGCGGAAGCGCAAGGAAAACTCTGGAGCTAGCTTCCAAGACGCCATGTTGAAGCTGTTGCGAACGCTGCCAAAGGTACTGAAGTATCTGCCGATGGACAAAGCTCAAGATGCTCGGAACTTCATGATGAGTTTTCAGTATTGGTTGGGTGGCTCATCGGAGAATCTTGAGAACTTCCTGCTGATGTTGGCTGATAAGTATGGCAACGCTGACGTTAAAGGCCAATTAGCATCGCAATACCAAGATCCAGTCACCTACCCCGACATTGGAATCTGGCATCCTCTCGCTCCGCAAATGTTTGAGGACGTTAAAGAATACCTGAATTGGTACCAATCTCGTCAAGATATTGATGACAATCTGAAAGACCCGTTTGCCCCATGTGTTGGTGTTGTGCTGCAGCGCACCCACTTGGTCACCGGTGATGATGCTCACTACGTTGCCATGGTGCAGGAACTGGAATACCTCGGCGCGAAGGTAATTCCTGTGTTTTCTGGCGGCCTGGACTTTTCCAAGCCCGTTGATACCTTTTTCTACGACGCCGTTGGGAAGAGCAACGCCATTGTGGATGCGGTGGTGTCCCTGACTGGTTTTGCCTTAGTGGGCGGGCCTGCTCGTCAAGATCATCCCAAAGCGATTGAGTCTCTCAAGCGATTGAATCGTCCGTACATGGTTGCTCTACCACTCGTTTTCCAAACGACGGAGGAATGGGAAGAGAGTGATTTAGGACTGCATCCTATTCAAGTTGCATTACAAATTGCCATTCCTGAACTGGATGGGGCGATCGAGCCGATTATTCTTTCAGGCCGGGATGGCGCAACAGGCAAAGCCATTACGCTCCAGGATCGAGTTGAAGCCATTGCCCAACGTGCCTTGAAGTGGGCGAATCTGCGTCGATTGCCTCGCCTCCAGAAAAAACTGGCGATTACCGTGTTTAGTTTCCCACCAGACAAGGGAAATGTGGGCACAGCTGCTTATTTGGATGTCTTTGGTTCAATTTATCGGGTTCTAGAGTCCCTCAAATATAACGGCTACGATGTCCAAAATTTGCCGGAGTCCGCTGAAGCTCTTATGCTTGAGGTTCTCCACGATGCTCAGGCACAATACAACAGTCCTGAACTCAACATTGCTTACCGGATGTCGGTAGAAGAGTACGAACGACTGACGCCTTATCACAAACGCTTAGAAGAGAACTGGGGCCCTGCGCCAGGACACCTCAACAGCGATGGGCAGAACTTATTGGTCTATGGAAAGCAGTTCGGTAATGTCTTTATTGGTGTTCAGCCAACATTTGGATACGAAGGCGACCCCATGCGACTGCTGTTCTCTCGTTCCGCCAGTCCTCACCATGGATTTGCGGCCTATTACACCTACCTGGAGCAAGTGTGGGGAGCCGATGCAGTTCTACATTTCGGCACTCATGGCTCGTTAGAGTTCATGCCAGGCAAGCAAATGGGGATGTCGGTCGAGTGCTATCCCGATAGTCTCATTGGAACAACGCCGAATCTCTACTATTACGCAGCCAATAATCCCTCCGAAGCGACCATTGCAAAACGTCGAAGCTATGCCGAGACCATCAGTTATCTCACACCTCCTGCCGAAAACGCTGGTTTGTACAAGGGTTTGAAAGAACTGAGTGACTTGATTGGGTCTTATCAAACGCTCAAGGACAGTGGCCGAGCTGTTCAAATTGTAAACGCGGTCATCGACCAGGCACGGATTTGCAACCTGGATAAAGATATCCCAGAACTCGTCCTGGCAGAGGGAGAAACGTCTGGGGTTGATGCCAATCAACTGTCTACCGAGGCACGAGATACCTTAGTGGGCAAAGTCTACATCAAGTTAATGGAAATTGAGTCCCGACTGCTGCCCTGTGGCTTACACGTGATTGGCAAGCCCCCGACGGCAGAAGAAGCGGTGGCGACTTTGGTTAACATTGCTGGACTCGATCGCCCAGAAGATGAAATGAAAAGCCTGCCTCGGATCATTGCCGAAAGCGTGGGGCGTGATATTGAGGAGATTTACCAGAACAGCGATCGCGGCATTCTGGATGATGTGCAGCTGCAGTATGACATCACCCAAGCCATTCGCGAGGCTGTTGCCGCCATGGTGATGGAACAAACTGATGAAGAAGGTCGGGTGTCCAAAGTTACCAAGCTCAACTTCTTCAACATGGGACGTAAAGAACCTTGGGTAACCGCTCTGCATGATGCTGGCTATACAAAGGTTACTGCTGATGATTTGAAGCCGTTGTTTGATTATTTGGAGTTCTGTCTCCGACAGGTGGTTGCAGATAATGAACTGGGTGCCCTTATTCAGGCCTTGGATGGACATTACGTTCTGCCTGGCCCTGGCGGCGACCCGATTCGGAACCCGGATGTGTTGCCGACAGGCAAAAATATTCATGCTCTCGACCCACAATCCATTCCGACAACAGCTGCAATACAGTCTGCCAAGATTGTGGTCGATCGCTTGATTGAGCGTCAAAAGGTGGAGAACAATGGGCAATATCCTGAATCTATTGCCTTTGTCCTGTGGGGAACCGACAACATCAAAACCTATGGAGAATCCTTGGCTCAGGTGATGATGTTAATTGGTGTTCGGCCCATGCCTGACTCCCTAGGGCGAGTCAACAAATTGGAGCTGATGTCCCTAGAGGAATTGGGTCGTCCTCGTATTGACGTGGTGGTGAACTGCTCTGGTGTGTTCCGTGATCTGTTCATTAACCAGATGGCTCTAATTGACCGAGGCGTCAAGATGGCGGCAGAAGCAGATGAGCCCTTGGAGATGAACTTCATTCGCAAACATGCCCTAAAGCAGGCAGAAGAGATGGGGATTCATCTGCGTCAAGCCGCGACTCGCGTCTTTTCCAATGCATCGGGTTCCTATTCGTCTAACATCAACTTAGCGGTGGAAAACAGCACGTGGGAAGAGGAACAAGAACTCCAAGAGATGTATCTGACGCGCAAGTCATTTGCGTTTAACTCTGATAATCCAGGCATGATGGAAGAATCCCGTGGCGTATTCGAGTCTGCCCTGAAGACCGTAGATGTTACCTTCCAAAACTTGGATTCATCAGAGATCTCTTTAACAGATGTGTCTCACTACTTTGACTCTGATCCAACGAAGCTTGTTGGCACCCTGCGAGGAGATGGGAAAAAGCCCACAGCCTATATTGCAGACACAACAACAGCAAACGCTCAAGTGCGGACGTTGTCAGAAACCGTCCGACTCGATGCTCGAACTAAACTCCTCAATCCAAAGTGGTATGAGGGAATGCTCTCTCACGGGTATGAAGGGGTTCGGGAGCTATCCAAGCGCCTGGTCAACACCATGGGCTGGTCAGCAACAGCGGGTGCCGTTGATAACTGGGTCTACGAGGATGCAAACGACACCTTCATCAAAGATGAGGAGATGCAGAAACGGTTGATGAACCTCAACCCCAACTCGTTCCGTCGCATGGTGACCACTCTACTGGAAGCCAATGGGCGAGGATATTGGGATACGAGTGATGAAAACCTAGAGCGCCTCCAAGAACTCTATGAAGAAGTGGAAAACCGCATTGAGGGTGTGGAGTAAAATATACTGCATAAGCTAAAAAGGGTGTGGCGCTGAGCGCCACACCCTTTTTTTAATTGCCGCTAATAGTATTCGCTCGCATTCATAGCCATTCTGGACTTTGGATTCAAGCTGTTTTTTCTAGCTAGATGAGGCTGTCGATTGAGTATCCTGAGCTTTTTTCCCTAAGCGTGATTCCGTGCCTGCCAAAATGCGCTGAATATTGCGTCGATGGGTGGCGACGATGTAGGTCGCCGCTACAATTCCAAACAAAATGAGGGGGGCTGGTTCTTGGGCGATCGCCATCACCACAGGCACAGAAATCGCGCCGAGGATTGAGCCGAGAGACACCATTCGAGAAATGGCGACCGTGAACACAAACACACCCAATGCAATACAAGCCGTCGGCCAGTGCATCGCAAAAAGAATGCCTAAAGAGGTTGCAACGGATTTACCCCCTGTAAACCCTAACCACACCGAGCGACTATGCCCCAAGATAGCCACAAGAGCAGCAAAAACAACGAGCCACGGAATCCACTGGGTCAGGTCGATCGCTTCTGGAGTAGATGAGACAACCATAGATTGGGTATAGAGCCATCGAACCAAAATAACGGATAACGCTCCTTTCAGCATATCAATGCCCAACACCGCAAAACCTGGCCCTTTCCCCAGCGTTCTCAACACATTAGTGGCACCCGTTGACCCTGATCCATGCTCTCGAATGTCAATTCCTTTGAGCCATTGTCCCGCCAGATACCCTGTCGGCAATGACCCGAATAAATACGCCACACTCAGTGTCAATAAACCCCAACCTAGCCAAACAACCATGACGTTGCGTTCCTAGCGTTTGATATATTCCGAAAATCAGTAACAGTTTACCCTGTCTGCCTTATCAGTCTTGATATGAGTTCGTATTAAGTTGCAATCACAGTCTCAATCTCTTGAATGAATGAGAGATTGGACGTCTTTTGGAAAATGGCTTAGGTGGAACATGACTCAGGTAACGCTCAGATTCATCTCATGCAAGCTGTTTACACTAAACGAGCACCTCATTTTCAAATCGCCATGAAAAAATCCTTGTTGAGTGCTCTTTGTGTGGCTGCGATGGTTATCACAGCCACGATCGCCCCTCGCGTCATCGAGTCACAGTCGGCCATCGGCCCCCTGTTGGCACCATCCCCGGTTCAGGCGCAGTCTGCACCTGATGATGCATTGATTCCGATGACGGTAGAGCGCCTGGACACTATCTTGCGAGAAAACGCAGAGAGTCTTGAGATTGATATTGAATTTGAGAATGGTCAGTGGCGATTAACACAGGGCGATCGCTCAATTCTGGTGCTCGTGAATGAGGAGTTTGACCGCATGCGGATCGTGGCTCCGATCACGTCAGTGGAAAATCTGACGCTGGTTCAGCAACAAAACATGCTCTTGGCAAATTTTCATACTGCCCTTGATGCCCGCTACGCCATCAGCAACGGACTTATCGTATCAGCCTTTATTCATCCGCTGTCTTCTCTGCAAGAGCGAGACTTGCAATCAGCGTTGTCACAGGTCGCGAGTTTGGCCGCAACCTTTGGGACGACGTATTCTAGCGGCGATTTATTACTAGCTCCCAACGGCTCGACTCAGCCAGATGGTGATGCAGAAAGGGGTGGTCTATCCATTTAGCCAAAGCTTATTGAGCCAAACCATAGGCAGTAGAGCAACTGTGTGCGGGCTAAGGTCGGGCACAGTTGCTCTACTGCCTATTGTTTATCGATTCTTTCTTCTCAAACTCTCAAGACTTTGATGCAGTGGTGAACACCTCTTGATTGTGATCATCCTGTATCAAAACCGGAGATTTTTGGGAGAAGGCCGCACCAACTAAATAACCTAGAGTGCAAATTCCAAGACCAATCAGGTTAACGCCAAGATCCTCTGCATACTTGCCTGCACCAATTTGAATCCATGCTGGAAAAATTGCGACGCTAAACGCATTTTCAACAACCCGTAGAATGCCAAATATTAAACCTGGCCAAAATGCAAGATGAAAGCTTAGTGAGCGTGCAGATGAAATAAACGATAGCAAGAAAATAGGCGCTAGTCCCATCACCATCGTGCCGCTAATGGTCGTTGCCAAAATAATGGCAGGCCCAACGCGATCGCCCATATAGAGGCTCAACAATGGCAAATTACCCAACACTGCAACGACCACCATGGCCCAACGCCCAATATAGGCCTGCCGTTCTGTTGGCTGATCTGCATGATTAGTCCAATCCCGTGCCGTCAATTTCGCAACACTCGAAAACGTAGAGTCAAGCGTTGATCCAGCACTCGTCAACATAATGGCATTGAATACCAGTACCATCGGCAATCCAATCAAAGCAGGCACAGCCAATGCCGGAGATCCGTCAACACCGGCCGATCGAGCATAGAGTCCAACAGAGCTAAACAGCAGAATAAAACCACCACTGACTAATCCTGCCAAAATAAAGCCTTTCAACATCGTTTTAGGGGTTGTGATAAAGGCTCTATCCGTCATGACTGGGTCATGGAAGGGATAACTGAACACCTGGATAAACGCTAATCCACAGAAAGTTAACCCTGCCAGCTGGGTCTCAGGTTCAACCTGGGGAAAGCCACTATTCACAAGCCCTGGCCCAAGAGTAGCGAGGATGAGTACCAATAACCCTGCCGCCAAAACCATTTGGGCTCCATCGGTCAATAGGCTACTGCGCAAACCACCAAGCAAACTGTAATAGACGGTGAATCCCGTCACCACCAACACCGCAAACCAATAACCAGCACTGCCTTCCGGTCCAAAGTAAAGCGAGAACACCTTTGTGTTTGACCAAACTTCATTCAACAGACGGATGGCAATCGCAATTAGGAATAACCGAGAACACAGCACCCCATACTTGTTCACCAAAAAATCAGGAAGAGAGCGAAAGCCTCCTCTAACCCGAATGAAATAGATGGCGATCGCAGCTGTAATGAAGCTGAGGTAATAGATTGCATAGCCAATGCCCCCTGTCAATCCAAACGCATTTGCAAGGCTAGCTGCATTGTCAATAGACTTCGCAAAAATCCAGGTGATTGCTGCACTCGCCACAAGCAACCAAAGACTTGGCTCCCGTCCACGAGATGATTCTCCTTGAAAGAACTCATTAGCAGATACTTTCCCTGGAGTTGTTCGTTGAACAATCCAGTAAATAAAATACCCATATCCAAGTAAAAGGATCCACGTTAAGACTGGAATCATTGATTACATTATTCCTATTGCGACATCATGCTCAAATTCATGCTTGACCGTGAGGCAATGTCTCCATTCCTCACGAGTGATTCATAGAATTCCTGGGCTTGTATTTTAAGGCGGGAAGAATCTCGCCTTAAAATACAAGCCAATTTTCGTCAATTTCCTTGATGGGAATTGTATGAATCATTTGTCATGTTGACCCGCATTGAGCAAGCAGTAATTTAGCTGTGCATCATAATAGGTAAGTCTGAATTTATGCTGAGAAATCACAACGTCTGCCCATTATTGGAGCAGTAAACGGATACACTCAGATTGATTCTGATGTTTGGTTGGCTTATGTCTATCCAGAAATACGTGATTGACCTATGGATGTAATCTCCCAAGACAGTACCCCAGCAGTATTGCTAATTGGTAGCGATGATGTCTTGATGAAGCAAATGGAGCTTGATCTGAAAGAGGCTGGATATGGTGTAACCGCTTCAGACATAACACTTGCGGCTCGTCAGGCCCAAGCGACAAATCCAGCATTGATCATTGTTGATCGACTGCTTTCAGGTGAATCGGGGCTTGCCTTGTGTCGTAAGTTACGCATGTCTGGATTAAAAACTCCCATTGTGTTGCTCATGTCCCGAGATTCCGTCGATGATCGGGTTGCTTGCATTGAGTCTGGTGCCGATGATTACTTTCTCAAGCCCTATCGAACCGATGATTTTCTACGATTAGTTAATCTTTACCTAAGTCCTGAACCTTCTGATGTTGCACAGCTTCGATTTGCGGATTTGGTGCTTGACCTCAACAATCGGCAAGCGATACTCCACAACCGCGTCATTGAACTCACAATGAAGGAATTTGAACTGCTGAGATATCTCATGGAGCACCCCCGTGAAGTCATGACTCGCGAACAAATTCTAGAGAATGTCTGGGGGTATGAATTTATGGGAGAATCTAACGTCATTGAAGTGTACGTGCGGTATCTCCGACTCAAGATTGAAGGCGAGGGCAATAAACGACTCATCCAAACTGTTCGTGGCGTAGGGTATGTTTTACGCGACACCTAGCATATCGATCAACCCTTTTGTAGGACGGAGACATGTTTATGTGAGTGATCTTCGCTCATACAACAATGTCCAAAACAATTTGGCATACCCCATTGGTACTGCACTATTTTCGTCTTGTAGTTTTCAGTTAACTCTTCATCAAAAATTTTATCTAAGTAGGTAGACATAAATAAGCGGTGTTGTAGGCTGCTGTTAGGCAGAGCACCATCCGTCAGACGTTGATGTTGCCGCTATCGCTCTAGCGAAGCCATGCCATGAGGCTCTATGCATCCTACAAACAATTAGGGCTAGCTCCTTAACCCGACCTAATCGTTACATTGAATGTATTGGTTATGCGTTTTGCTCTTGTATACAGGTGACGTTCTTTTATGAGTCGATTGAAAACTCCATTGAACCAATTTATCCGATTTGTTGTGTTTCACTTGTATCGGAATCAGTATAAAACTTCCCCGATGATGCCTTCGCAATCAACGTCCGATAGCCTCTCTTCGACGCATGGGTCTATTTTCAGACTTGTTCACCGCTCCAAGCGAATGATGTTATTGAGTGTTGGGTTGAGCCTTTTGTTGCAGGGGTGCTCGACGAGTCCGCAGAATATTCCTGTGCGTCCTGATGCAGAAAATCAAGATATTGAGTCCGGATCGCTCCCCGCAGATGTGTTGACGTTAAGCGAAGGCCAAATGCTTCCGATCACTGGTGAGGCCATCATCCGAGAACACGTTATTTCGCTCGAAATTGCTCAAACCCCGCGACAACAAGCAATTGGCTTAATGTTTCGAGAAGATTTGCCGGATAACCGAGGGATGTTATTTCCGTTCAATCCTCCCCGTCCGGTTCAGTTTTGGATGCGAAACGTTCAGTTTCCGTTAGATATGCTTTTTCTACGCGATGGCGAAATCAAAGCGATCGCCCAAAGCGTTCCTCCATGTACAACGCCGACCTGCCCGACCTATGGCCCAGATGGTGAGATGGACTACGTACTGGAACTAAAAGGTGGACAAGCGGAAGCATTAGGACTATCTGTCGGAGATCAAATCGATATCCACTATTTTGAGGCTGTTTCTCCTGAATCGATTTGAAAATCCTTCCCTGAAGGTGTCTGATTTATTGATGTGAACCCACCAACAATCCCCGTTGTTGATAATCGGCGATCGCATCTATCAGCGATTCTCTTAGAGGTCGAAACGTCAGACCAAGCTCAGTTTGAGCTTTCGTATTACTAAACACCATGGGCGATCGCGCCAGCTTGACTCCTGTTAACGGAGCTTGGGGTGGTTTCTTGGTGATGGTATCTGCAATGAATTCTTGTATCGTGCTCACAGTAAGTGCAAGCCAGTAAGGAATCTGGCGCATCGGCATAGCCACTCCAGAGATATCTTCAAGCAGCCTCAACAAGTCACCCAACTGAACATTTGCATTGCCGAGAATATATCGTTGTCCAGGAATGCCCTTATCTGCTGCCAAAATGTGTCCCAATGCAACATCACGAGCATCAATAAGGTTAAGGGTGCTATTGAGATAGGCTGGATAATTTCCATTCAAGAAGCCCAGCATCATACGCGTTGGCGGCGTAATGCGGCGATCGCCCGGCCCAATAGGCACCGTCGGGTTCACAATCACAACGGGCAGTCCCCGATTTGCCGCCGCATAGGCTTCTTGCTCAGCCACAAACTTACCTCGACAATAGGCTCCCGCCATGTCCTCGATCGTAAGCTGAATCGATTCATCAATCAGAGCCGAAGCTGCCCCATCAGATGAGGACAGCGACGCGGCAGATGATCGTCGGACACTCTTGAGGATGGATTCCGTTGAACAGTGCACAACACAGGTCACTCGTTGATTCAGAGCCGCATCCATGACATGACGTGTTCCGATTTGATTAATGGTGACGAACTCATCTTTGCGTGGAGACCACAAACCTGCATTGGCAGCCAAATGAAACACCCGATCAATTCCCTCCATGGCCTTTTCAACAGCAGGACGATCGGTAATATTTCCTGTGACATACTCAACCCCATCAATTCTTTGAATGGGGCTAATAAGGTCGAAAATACGAACAGTTGCTCCTCGTTCAAGTAGCAAGGCCACTAAATGCTGACCAATAAACCCTAAGCCACCTGTCACCAGACAATGCTGTCCCATCTTGGCATCCCAACAACTCAACAACTCAACAAAAATACCGCAAACCCTATCTAAGCATGAACCTTGCTGAAGGGTCTAAGAGAACGCCTCAACTTTCATGGGCTCAGGAAACTACAATGCTCAATATGGTTTGGGTTTATATCCAAACGGGAAAGTTGCATGACGCTTGAACAACACAAATGTCCTTCCTGTGAGTCAAGTCATTCAATATCCGCTTCTCCCTCAAACAAGGTCTTCAACGGCAACGCATTTATCCCGTGACACTCGCTCAAGTAGCGCGACAAAACATCCGACTGGCCATGGGTAACGTAAACGGTTTTTGCGCCCGTTTCGAGAATCGTGTTTACCAATCCAGGCCAGTCTGCATGATCGGATAACACAAATCCCCGCTCGTAGCCCCTTCGTCGTCGTGCTCCCCGCACCGACATCCACCCAGAGGCAAAGGCCGTTTGAGGACTTTTAAATCGCTTCATCCAGCTTGATCGATGGCCAGAAGGTGGCGACAAAATTAGCTCTTCTTGGTAGTTGTGCCCCTGTGACATCTCCGAAGTGGAGATGGTTTCAACCATTTCCACACCGACTTGACGATAAATCTCGTTGAGGGTTTGAATGGCACCATGAACATACACTGGGCGATCGGTGAATTGAGTCAATTCGCTCAGCACACGCTGTGCTTTACCGAAGGAATAGCAAAATAAAATTGATGGTCGATTGTGATTGCTCTGCCACCAATCATAGATATGCTGACATGTCTCTGCTCCACTATCCCAGTGATAAATGGGGAGCCCAAAGGTGGCCTCTGAAATAAACACATCACAAGGAAGGATCTCAAAAGGGTCACACGTGGGATCGTCGCAACGTTTATAGTCTCCTGAAATAACCCACACCTCATCCTTATGCTCCACTCGCACCTGAGCAGACCCCAAGACATGGCCTGCCGAGTGAAACGATACCCAAACATCGCCAATCTTCAGTTTTTCACCGTACTGAACTCCACGTAAATCAATGGTGTGTCCCAGTCGCTTTTTCAGAATGCTTTCGGAGAGTATGGTGGCAATGTAATGGCTTGAACCTGACCGAGCATGATCTGAGTGCCCATGAGTGATAAGTGCCGTATCAACGGGACGCCAGGGATCAATAAAAAAATCTCCAGCTTCGCAATACAATCCTTCATTGTTAACTGTGACCAGTGGCATATTAGATTCTTATTGCGTGTCTAGTATCAGGCTCAAGGCTGAGTATGGGCGATCGCCCGCCTATTCATTCATTTTCAGGAATCAATTTAAACATGACATCTAAGGGATCTGCAAATAAAAAAGATACCCAATAGAGGGGCGGCGGGCG
>JBCCWF010000065.1:0-18927 GCA_039194035.1 Cyanobacteria bacterium P01_E01_bin.6
GCAGGGGCTGACGAAGATTTTTACGCCACCCGCATATGCTCCGGCGCCCTGTGACTTAACGGTGTTGGCTTGGTCGGGACGGCTGAAAAAGTCGTATCCGACTTTTTCAGCAGACCCTACCTAGCTTGTCAAGCATCACGACTTGGCAAAGTTCACGAAGGAATGAGGCTAGAAGCTGCCGACTTTCCACAGAAAAAGTACCGTTTTCCACAGAAAAACAGTACTTTTCCACAAGCTTTAGAAAAAACTAAACGTTCTCGCCTAAATTAGACCTCTTGAAACGGGGAAAACCCTAAACGATTTAGACTGCATTAGTTACGTAGAAAAACGTGCTGGGAAAGCTAGCATAACAGACTGCATAAAAAATGTACATCACTCCCACTCGATGGTGCCGGGTGGTTTTGAAGTTACATCATAGACGACTCGATTTACGCCTTTGACTTCGTTCACAATGCGAGTTGAAATAGCTTCGATTAAATCATAGGGCGCACGAGACCAGTCGGCAGTCATACCATCCTCGCTAGACACGCACCTCAATACAATTGGGTACGCGTAAGTGCGCTGGTCTCCCATGACGCCCACACTTCTGATAGGCAATAACACGGCAAAGGCCTGCCAGAAATCATGATACATTCCCTGTTTCTTGATTTCATCACGGACGATAAAATCAGCTTCGCGAAGGATTTCTAAGCGTTCCGAGGTCACCTCTCCTAAGATTCGAATCGCAAGGCCAGGGCCAGGAAAGGGATGCCGATTAACAATTTCCTCAGGAAGTCCAATTGAGCGACCGACTTTTCGCACTTCATCCTTGAAGAGTTTTCGCAAAGGTTCAATCAGCTTAAAGCGCAAATCTTTTGGTAAGCCCCCAACGTTGTGGTGGCTTTTGATCTTGACTGCCACACGTTCCCCAGTTTTGGGATCAACATTGGTATCTGCTGATTCAATGACATCAGGATACAGCGTTCCTTGGGCAAGGTAATCAAACGGCCCAAGTCGCTTTGATTCTTCTTCAAAGACACGAATAAATTCATGTCCAATTCGCTTACGTTTTACTTCTGGATCTGTGACGCCGTCAATTTGTGCCAAAAAGCGCTTACGTGCTCTCACATGCTGTACTGGAATATGAAACTTTTCGTAGAAAAGCTGGACTAAGTTTTCAGGCTCATCCTTCCGCATGAAGCCTTGGTCAATAAAAACACAGGTTAACTGGTCACCAATGGCCTGATGAAGCAAAAACGCAAGGGTAGACGAATCAACTCCCCCTGAAAGAGCCAGTAAAACGCGCTTTTCACCAACCCTAGCTCGAATTTCCCGAATAGACTCTTCAACAAAGGCTTCAGTCGTCCACGTAGGCTCACATTGACAAACGTGATACACAAAATTCCTGACGAGGGCAAGACCTCCAACAGAATGAACCACCTCAGGGTGAAACTGCACTCCATAAAGTTGCTTGCTATGGTTGGCGATCGCCGCACAATTCGTGTTATCTGTGTGAGCTAAAGACTCAAAACCATCTGGCAAGTGCGTCACAGAATCTCCATGACTCATCCACATGGTTGACCCATCTTCCACGTTTGTGAATAGATCCGTTGGATCATCAATATGCAGCGATGCCTTACCATATTCGCCTCGGGTTGCTCGTTGCACCTCACCACCCAATTGCTGAACCATGAGCTGCATGCCGTAGCACACGCCCAACACTGGAATTCCTAAGTTCCACAGTTCGGGATCACATTTTGGAGCGCGCTCGTCATAGACCGAGTTTGGACCACCCGACAAAATAATTCCTCTAGGATTAAGTTGTCGTAATTGTTCTGCAGACATTCGGTAAGACAAGACTTCAGAATATACCTGTGTCTCACGAATACGCCGAGCAATAAGCTCAGAATACTGAGAACCGAAATCGAGAATGACAATCATTTGGCGATTGAGATCACCAACGGCAATGTCCTGAAGTTGTGTGTCTGTTTGCAGAGTCACAGGCTGCTCCTAATGCAATACAAATGAATGAATGAATGAATGAATGAAATAAGTCTTAATAGAAAATGCTGATTGAATCAAAAAAAGATCGTTCCGAAAACAGGTTCAGCTCGTCTGTCACTCTTTGAGAGTGTTGTTTGTGAACAATCTAACGTAGCAATAGTGGTTAGTTGATTGATTAATCTAATGAATGAATGCGCTACAGAATCGTTATCTTCTGAATCATAAAATCTTAAATTGCTCACGAGCGAGCGCGACTTGGCTGGCTATCTGCTCACTCACTAACATCATCTCAGTGTTATGCAACTCCTACCAATGCATCTAACGAGCGAGAGCAATCAGTAAACAAAAAGCATACATGGAGAACCTTGCAGCATCCGCATATTCAAAAATGCTTACCAATCCCAAAAACACCAAGCCTTCAAAAGTTTTAAGTAGAGAAATCAACTGCCCTAGATTAAACAGCGAATTAGTCAATATTAAAATATCTTAACAAAAGACTCAGTAACTTGAGTTGCAATTCCTACATGCCCCTTTGGCTTTGGTTGGCGGCTGTCATCATTCAGGGATAAATCTGTTCAGTTTTGGATTAGCTTAGCAGACTTGCTTCAATATTGAACAACCCAACTGGCTTGTTTGAATGATTGTGCGTTGTCGATCAAACACGAGCGTGCCAACACAAACTTGTTTCTGACTATGGGTATGAATATATTTGCGCGATCGCCGGTCAATGGTGTCTACCAACAGACCATATACCGACTCAACCCAATGAGTCCCGCTTGCGACATCACGGTAGCGTAAATCAGCCAAGGCCTCTTCTACTGTGGGCTTATCAAGCATCTGCTGAACGACATCAGTAGGTAAGCCCGCTCGGACACAAGCTGCTCCAAAGATTTCTTGACGCCCATCTGCAACGTGATGATGCGTATGAAAAATTCCCCCAGCCAGCTTAATTAACTTGCCGTGGTACCCAAATAGAAGAATGGACTGAACACCCATTTCTCCAGCCTCTACTAAAAGTGGTCCCAACCAGTTTGCCGTCTTAATCAGATGCTGAGAACCAATACCCATCGTTCGAGCAAGATCGAGACCATTTTCCCCAATGCAAAATACCAATACATCAGTTTTCCTACTCTGTTGCCGCAGTTCGGTCCGAAAAAGGTGAAGCTGCCCAGGTGCACTCAAGGGTTGGGAAATACCAGAGGTGCCCAGCAGCGACAAGCCCTCAACGACACCAAACGCTTCGTTGGATGTTCGAGTTGCAAGGGTACGTCCTTCTGGCAAAATGATTGTCACGTCGATGGCCTGTTCAGGCAAAAGCCATGGGGTTAGGTTCACCATCAAAAGCTCTGTAGCGTAGCGGTAGATGGCTGCATCACCGGCTTGTTGAATCTTCTTTCCGATACCTTCACCGCCAAAAATCTGGATACGTTCTGCGGCGGAGTCGAATGGGCGGAGAGTTACTTTTGCCCAAACAGGTGTATTTCGGGTGATATCCAAGTTCTCTCCAGGATCGCTGCGTGTAATCGCAAGAGCGCTAGCACTATCTAGAGGAGCATGCTGTTCAACTGCAATATCTACCGTTTGTGCAGGAGTCATGAGATTGACATGTACAGACTCTAGCGAGAAGGTTGGATCGGTTGTGTTGAGTTGTTGGAGGGCGGCGATCGCCGAAGCACACGCAAAGACTGGTAGCGTATAGCCAGTTCTTGGAGGGTGTTGAGGAGAATCAGTCGGTTGATTGAGCAATGGTTGAGAGTGTTTTATCTCTGACGACATATCCAGTAACCTAGGGAATCATCAAGACTTGATAGATGGCATCAAAATAATCTTGCACTGCTTTATAACGATTTCGTTACGATGAGTTTAGGTGGCGATGTGAACAACAATGCCGCAATTAGATGTGTAAGCTGAAATACACAACCTACGAGACACAAACTTAACAAGTATCTGGACGTCATGAAAACCACAACCTCAAATCCTGTGCCGCGCGCGCAGCGGGCGGCACAGGATTTGGGAAGTTACATTTCAATGATGGCTAGCGACTCAACACCACGATTCATTCAAGTTTCCTTGAAAATCAGAACGTTATTTCAAGGATTGGCTCTCTGATATCGCTCAAAAGGAAAGGGAATCGAGGTGACTTTCAAATGTTTATCTGTTGCACCGAAAACAAAGCTCAGAAAAGCATGTAGGTCACATGAAACATCTAGCTAGTCAATGAGACTTTCTTCTGAGCCTCGTTGGTCAATTTTCAAAGGGCGTTATTACTCTCATTCCGGTGCTGTATGAACCGCGTAGATTATCTCCGTATTAGTCTAATCGACCGATGCAATTTTCAATGTCAATATTGCATGCCTGAAGGAATGGATCTGGCCTATGCTCTCCAGCAAGATGTCCTAACCCAGGATGAACTCCTAATACTCCTGAAGGACGTCTTTATTCCCTGCGGTTTTACGCGATTTCGGTTGACTGGGGGGGAGCCACTCCTACGCCCCGATGTGGTCGATATTGTACGGGCGATCGCCCAGCTACCTCAAACCGAAGATTTGGCCTTAACCACCAACGGATTTAACCTTGAAGCAACAGCTCAAGAGCTCTACGATGCAGGGTTACGACGCATCAACATCAGTCTCGATTCTCTAGATTCCAATGTATTTGACAAAATTATCGGCAATCGAGGACGCAGTCGCTGGCAACAGGTCTGGAATGGAATTCAGACAGCTTACACGGTTGGATTTAATCCCCTCAAACTCAATGTTGTCATCATGCCGGGGATCAATGATCATGAAGTCTTGGATTTAGCGGCATTGACAATTGAGCGAGAGTGGCACGTCCGGTTTATTGAATTTATGCCCATCGGAAATGCGGGGTTGTTTGATGATCGTGGATGGGTGCCATCAGAAGAGTTAAGACAACGCATTCGCGAACGTTGGGGACTGTCAGAGGGTGACGTCCTTGGCAATGGACCTGCCGATGTATTTCGTATTCCCGGAGCACAAGGCACCTTAGGCTTCATCAGCCAAATGTCAGAATGTTTTTGCGATCGATGTAATCGAATGCGGCTATCAGCAGATGGTTGGCTCCGCCCCTGCTTATTGAATGAAACGGGGCAAATCAATATGCGATCGCTTATTCGCAACGGCATAGCCGTTGAATCGATCCGAGAGGATGTTGAACAATTGCTATTGCTTAAACCTGACATTAACTACAAAGAGCGAGAGTCAGGAACAGAAGGAAAGTACAACCGAACCATGTCACAAATCGGGGGATGAGCAAAAACCATAAAACCCGATGTGGGGCTGAAAGCTTCCGCATCGGGTTTTATTACTTTTATTGGAACTAGTCGATCGATTAAGCTTGTCGTGAATAATACTCAACGACCAGCAGTTCGTTAATTTGAAGCGCAACCCATTCACGTTCAATAACGCTGTTGACCTTGCCTTCCATCTTCGCCTTATCGAACTCTAAGTGGCTAGGTAGGTTCGCCAAACCAGGAAACTGAAGATTCGTTTCCACAAGCTGACGAGAGCGATCGCGTGCTCTCACACCAATGACATCACCTGGCTTACAGTTATAACTGGCAATGTTAACAGGTCTACCGTTAACAGTGATATGACCATGATTCACCAGCTGACGTGCACCAGGAATGGTAGGTGCCATGCCTAAGCGAAAAATAGTATTGTCTAGCCGCATTTCAAGAAGCTGCAATACAACTTGCCCCGTTGAACCTTGAGCGCGACGAGCTTTCTTAACATAACGAAGAAGTTGACGCTCTGTTAGACCATAGTTAAAGCGCAACTTCTGCTTCTCTTCCAAGCGAATTGCGTATTCAGAACGTTTCCGACGAGCCTGCCCATGCTGCCCAGGTGGGTAAGCGCGTTTCGCAGCCTTTCGTGTTAACCCAGGCAACTCTCCTAAACGACGTACAATCCGGAGGCGTGGCCCTCGATATCGCGACATGTTGTCCTTTCCCTCTGAAATATCATTCCCAAAACTTCAATCGTACACGCTTAACGTAACTTGGCGAAAATAAACGCGCAGGATTCCTAGTGTATCGAATCACTACCAATCTTGGCTAGGGTCTGACAAAACTAAATGTTGAGTAGACCAACGCTGTTGACGAATCGTTATAAAATTAGTTTCCACTGAGAGCGGTTTTTAGAGTATTCTAGGGAGCCAGCGTTTATTAAACAGCGTTCATGATTCTGGAATGTTGCTGCTTCAGCTCGAAGTTGTAGTGTGATGAATGCTTCCGAAGAGGATGAACGTGAACTTCCTGGAAATAAACTGAAAATTACGTCTGTTTCAAATAGCAAAACACTGGATGAGTAATGGGCTTTTAAGGTTCATTATTCTAGTGTTTTAATCCCTCCTCAAACAAAGTTGTCTAGAATATCTCACAATAAGGTTTTGAATATTATGCTGATCCAGCAGGTTATGCACCCGATGGTGAAGTTTCAGCGTAAGGTGCAATCTTTGGTTGACTCTAATGTCATCCAATCATCTGAGCGGTTATGGAAAATTTCGTTCCTCTATGGTGACGAGTGGAGTCATTGGAAGCAGGAACTAGAAGAGTTTGGCTTCACGATGCAAGACTCCATCAAGGATCTATTGATTGTTGAAACATGGGAAGAAGAAGATTAAGCATCGCTTAATTTGAGCAATAGATTGGTGTACTCGCTGCGTATGGCAGCGAGTGAAACCATATTAGAAGTCACTGTATGGGAGTGCTGAGTACTCCCATACAGTGACTTTTCTGTTTTCTTATTTTTTGGCAGCTAGAGTTACATCAAGGTCATCATTCAACTCGCAAGTTATGGCAACAACGATGAATTCCAGTCTTAGGCAATATTCATGATCTGCAAGTTTTCTATGTAGGTTGCTTGTTCAGGGTGCATCGCCCGTACATAAACAGAAATGGAGTCCTGGATGAAAGCCATAGTATTCATTCCGAAAGATCCTGTTGGTGGCGAGCTTCAACAAATTGTCGTAACCGGAGTAAGCTCAGCGTCTGCCCCAAGCTAATCGGTAGTAGCGATATGCCCTCAATAGATGATTGTATCCAGCCATCACCCCAGCACCATTCATGAATGCCATCAATTCCTTGGGAGAGACTCATCTTCAGTTCTTGGTCAGTCGCTGAGCGAACATCATGTTGAATGGCAATGGGGCCAACCCAGCTCATAAACTTCAGGCCAGATGTGAGCTGATGGGGTAGACCTTTTGAGAACTGTTGTGGCCACATCCAATGCAAAAACTGCTCAGGGCACAGAATTGCTTCGCGGATCATCGCTTCAGATGCTTTGACTTCAATCCGAAGTTGACTTTGTTGAAATGTGCCTAGCATAGATACCTATGTTTGTTGAGATGCGCTTTGATGATTGAAAATTGTTGACACGTCGAATATAGAAGGTGAGAGATACAGATACTTCATTGCTGGTTAGAGAATCCTGATGCATCGTAGTTTATCTACTCACTCTCCGCTAAAGGCACAGGTCAAGGATGCCCTATAGCTGTCGAACGATGCCAAACACAGACGTATAGCCGTGAATAAAGGTTGTCCCACCAACAGGGCCGATTTCACCATTACAGAAAAATCCGTTGATTGGAATGTTTTTCAGATACCGACGTAACACTCCAGAGTCAAAATTAGGTTCTTTGTAGAGCATTTCTCCTCGTCCCAGACATGAGAACATCAAAGCAGCCATAGCCTGGTCAGATTGCTTCTTCACGTAGGTCTCTAAAAGAGAGACTAAGTCATCTGCAGATGTCTGAGCATCTCTTAAGTGAAATTGAATGCGTTGTCCTGAACGCACTCGCTCGCCAACCGCCAATGCACCGAGCTTTGGATCCACGCCTAGCAAATTTCGAATCAGAAAATCGCCTTGTTCTAACGTTCGCTTAAATTCGCTTTGGGCAACCCCAACGAAAAGAGAGTTTTGGGCAAGTTCAAGATCATCAGGATCAAGTTCCTTGATCACACCTTGAAGAGCATCGAGGGGTGTTTGAATGTTACCGGTGCCGACCTCTGCTTGCTCCTCTTCAACTTGCAAAATAATGTTGCGATCGCCCTCCACCACGCGATACAACCCTCCAATTGGCCGACATCCCTGAGCCACGATGGGTTCTAATGCAATCCGTCCACTCATGGCAATGCCAATGACACCATCGTAGTAATCTTGCCCATTCAAGAAAAGACAGCTTTGCCCACTGGGGCCACCAATACTCGCTAAGCCACCGATTTTGACAGCCCCAGGATAGGCAAAATCCATCCCTTGAAGAACATCGTTAATTCCTGCAGACATGGGGTCTGCCAAAATAATGAACTGTGGGTTTTGATGGGGCGGGATTCCAACTAAATCAACCCAGGCATCAGGTGGGCCGTCCAAATCGGGCAAACGACGAGTCTGAATATGAAAAGGGTGGATGTTGACCTGGGGCAATTGAGCCAGACTCAGGCTAAGCGCTGTGCGTCCTTCAATTTCTTGAGATTCTCCGGCATCATCAGACCCAACAATGCCACCACCACTACACCCTGCAAAGATAGTGTCTGGAAAGAATTCCTGAAGCAGGGGCATGAGTCGAGAGTATTCACTCATGAATGTGGATGAGATAAAAACCATCCCAAAATCTGGCGAACACCCATTGAGTGCGTCCTGCGCTTGCTGAGCGACTTCTTTGACTGCGGTCTCAAGAGAAGGGTGTGTTGATAGAGCACTAACCCATTTCATGTGCGCCGATGGAGTTTCATTCATAACCTAATACACAAAGTGGATGACGAGGATGAATCAGTCCAAGCTCTTTGGGCGATGATCATCTTCAACTGTCTAACATTCCTAATAGCAATCTTAGATGATTTATGAAAGCCTCCGGCTTCTCAGAAAAGGGCTGCATACCTGTTGCGCATGAATGATTAAGAACAGATCTTTATCATATCTCCAGGGTTGTGCACCTTTAGCAAAGAGACGTGCTGAATTCCAGTCCATGTGAGAGTCAGGGCTTATGGGTCATGTCACCTACCATGAAACTTAGTGATGAGGTGCCTAATGTGAACGCCGCTCGATAGGAACATGAGATATCTTTGATAAGGAGTGTGAACCGAATCCTTGGAAGGACATCTAGAAAACAGGTTTAATTCTATGAGCACTATGAGCAATATCAACGAACAGATTCAAAAAGAAAAGGCGAACGCCCGTGAAGTATGCAGTATAGATGGCAACAATGATGAATGTGCTGCTGCTTGGGATGTTGTCGAAGAGCTTCAAGCCGAAGCATCTCATCAGCGAGAGGAGGCGCCTGTGAAAAACTCTCTAGAAGAGTATTGCTCTGACAATCCCGAGGCTGCAGAATGTCGTATTTATGAAGACTAAATACGAGTGAGATTGAGTGTGTTGACCTAGTTGAGAATTAGGCTATTTATTTTCATGACTAGCGTCAGCATAATCACAAAACACCACGAATTAAAAAGAGAACTGAACTCGTTTTAATTTCTTCTAGGGTGCGAACAGGAAGCAACCATAGGCTTATGGATTTGCGTCATGTTCGCACCCTCGTTTATGAATAGGCGATCGCAACGTGTTGCGGTGAGCATCTTGATACATGATGTGGCAAACTTCTCAAAATTGAAACGAAGAAATGAGGGTTTGGGGCACGCGTTGCGCGCCCCAAACCCTCATTTCTCTGTAACGTTTGCCACGTCGTGTTGATAGACAAATGTTGGAATATGGGTCTGAGAATGCAAAGAGACTCTCACTCTACGATTGAGCTAACGTTACCAACGGTAGAAGCAACTCAGAAGCTCGGTCATATCTTGGGGCGATCGCTCCCCGCTGGAAGTGTTGTGCTGTTGAACGGGGACTTAGGTAGCGGCAAAACAACGTTGGTGAATGCCATTGGAAAAGGGCTTGGCATCGAGGACATCATCATCAGTCCAACATTTGTATTGGTCAACGAATATGACCGTGGACGTTTACCTCTCTATCATTTCGACCTTTATCGATTGAATGCGTCACAGGCAAGAGCATTGATCATTGAGCAATATTGGGATGAGGCAGAATATGAGCCGGGGATCGTTGCCATTGAATGGGCCGATCGACTGGGCGATCGGCCTCCATCTGCCCTAGCTATTCAGCTTGGCATTCCGACCTCAGGTGCTCAATTGTCTGTGACCGCTGAGACTGATCCCCCCTATCATGAGGCAACTGAATCTGTCCATCAGCGCACTGCCGTGATAACTCTTAAAGGCGATGTTGCTCCAGATATGGATAGATGCTGGCAGCAGATTGAACAACTTGAACAGGTTGGGCAGCCAGAAATCTCTGCAAATCAGTAGTGCCCCAATCCCAAAGAATTCGCTAAGAGATAACGACATTTTTCGATTCTTAGGCATGCTGGAGGTTGCATAACGTTGACCTAGTCGAATATCCAGTTAAACGATCTAGCTAGACTCCAATATCGGCCAACCAGTCTTGTTCTTACCCAACAAACACATTCGCACCCAGCCTTGGGAGAATTGCGTTGTGGCAAGTTTAATTCATGGATTGAAAACCACCTTATCGTAAAGGAGATCTGAACATGACCCCTCAAAACCGAGGAACAATGAAATTCGACGGCGCTGACACACTTCCCGCTGTGGTCATCTCTGGCGTCCTGATTCTAGGCAGCATTGCATTTCTCATCGTATGGGCATTACAGACCGCTTACGCCTTTTAGATAATCCAGGCGGCCGCTCATCGCTGTATCACGAACGCCCCACCTGCTGCAACGGGGTCAGCTTTGGGTCAATAATTTTCTGTCCTTGCCCAGCAAACTTCACTGCAAGGCACATTTTGGCCCCGGCTCCGAAAACATGAGTAATTTCTCCGGGACCAAATTGCTGATGAATGACGCGATCGCCCACAGTGTAGGTCGTCCCGTCTGCCACAGCTTTTGGAGATTGCTTCAGCGAGGATCCTCGCTGTCGCCTTACATCACGAATTTGGGTTGTGTAGCGCTTGGGAATTGCAGATTCTAGGTTGCTGAGCAACAGTTCTTTAGGTAATTCGCCAAGGAACAGAGAAGGACTGGCTGGTTCGCGCGAGCCATAGAGCCGGCGCTCACGCGCGTAGGTCAAATAAAGCCGTTCTTTGGCACGGGTAATGCCCACATAGCAGAGACGACGCTCTTCTTCAAGCGACGCAGGATCGTCGAGAGATCGATAGTTGGGAAACAGTCCTTGCTCTAGCCCCACCAAGAAAACAACCGGGAACTCTAGTCCTTTCGATGAATGGAGGGTCATGAGGGATACTTCATCTTTGCTCTCATTCAAGCCGTCGAGGTCAGAGGCTAGGGATGCACTGGCCAAAAACATCATCAAGTTTGACTCTTCGTTTTCCTCTTCAAATTGAAGCACCGCGTTGTAGAGTTCTTGAACGTTGCCGAGGCGATCGTCAGCTTCTTCGGTGCCTTGATTTTTCAGATCGCGAACGTATCCAGAGTCTTCCAAAATCCCTTGAACGATCTCAGAGGCAGGAGAATTTTCTGCCTGTTCTTGCCATTTTTGGAGCGTGGAGACAAACTCTAAAACCGATTTTGACGATCGTCCAGCCAGCGTCTTAACCGACGTATCATCCGTCAAGATTTCCCACAGAGGTACGCCCAATTGCTGCGCAGCGGTTTCAATACGGTCGATGGTGGTTTTACCAACACCGCGACGTGGAGTGTTAATGATGCGTTTGAGGCTAATGGTATCTGCTGGGTTGGCGATCGCCCGTAAATAGGCCAACACATCCTTGATTTCTCGTCGATCGTAAAACCGAAGCCCACCAACGACCTTGTAGGGAATGCTAAACCGAGTCAGCACTTCCTCCATTGCCCGAGATTGAGCATTTGTGCGGTAGAGAATCGCACAGTCACCCCAGCTCAGTTCTGGATGGTCTGCAACCAAGGTGCGGAGCGTTCCCACAACAAATTGAGCTTCAGCCACTTCATCATCAGCTCGATAGCAATAGACTGTTTCTCCCGAGCCTCGCGTAGGTCGAAGAACTTTATCGATGCGCTCGGTATTGTTTTCAATCAGTTCATTGGCGAGTTGGAGAATATTTTCAGTCGAGCGGTAGTTTTCTTCGAGCTTCACCATGGAGCGAGTGTCATCATCCGGCAGCCCATCTCCAAAGTCTCCTTGGAAATCCATGAGGATAGTAAAGTCTGCGGCTCGAAATGAGTAGATTGACTGGTCTGCATCGCCGACCACAAACACGGAACGGTAGTCCCAATCGGCGAAGGTATGTGAATCAGCTCCATTGGTCACAAGCAGACGAATCAGGTCATATTGAGTTCGATTGGTGTCCTGATATTCATCCACTAGAACATGGCGAAACCGCTTGTGCCAATAGGCTAGTACCTGTTCATTTTGTTCGAACAACTTGACTGGAACCCGAATCAAGTCGTCAAAGTCTAGCGCGTTATTAGCGGCGAGCCCCTTCTGATATTCCTGATAAACATTCGCAATCGTGCGTCCTCGAAAGTTGGGCTGATCCCGCTCAAGCTCTGCGGGTGAGAAACCCTGATTTTTAGCATTGCTGATGGCGTAGCGAACCGATCGGGGATCAAATTTCTTGTCGTCCAAATTTAGCTGTTGAATGACGATGGTTTTGACCAAACTTTGCGCATCTGATTCATCAAAGATGGAAAAATTCTTGGCCCATTTTTGTCCGTGATCGTCCTCATATTTTTCAATATCAAATCGTAAAATGCGTGAGCAGAGCGCATGAAACGTGCCAATCCAGAGATATTTAGTGATTTGTTTATACACGTGCGATCGCAGCCGCATTTGCTCTGATTGAGACAGAGCATCGAGGGGTTTCCCATGCCGAGACAAGGCTTCATAGTCAGCAAACAGCTTCTCAATCCGCTCTTTCATTTCGCGGGCAGCTTTGTTCGTGAATGTGACAGCCAAAATGTTCTCAGGATCAACCCGATGATTGAGAATTAGGTTGGCAATGCGATAGGTGAGCGCACGGGTTTTGCCTGAGCCTGCTCCAGCCACCACCAGCAAAGGGCCACAATAATGCTCTACAGCTTTGCGCTGGGAGGAATTTAGCTGGCTAAGGAAATCAATCTGTTGAGTCATAAGGGGTCTGGAGCGCAAATTCTGCGGAGGTGATACGGTCTGCGGTGAGCCTAGACCCTCATCAGCGTATCGCATGTTGACAGGATCGACAGTGGAATGAATGGATTCCAACGTTATGGCGTAATTGGCTCCAAGGATTCGACAGGCGTCTCTGAAAACTCTTCTAAATCAAACAAACTTAAAAGTGATGCCCACGCAAGGCGATCGCCACTGTCAGCATTCGTCAGGGATACCAGAACCTCATGCCAGGTATTCTCAAATTCATGTGACTCGCTAGCACTCACTCGCTCAATCCATCCACTAACAAATGGATTGCGAGATAGCTCCCAGTTTTCGCAGAGAATGGAAAAATACCAGTTGTAGCGCTCACCCACGTCTAGTTCTGGCAAGCTCTCTGGAATATCCAGACGAACAATGCCCGGTTGTTCTGGCAAGGTGACACGCAACGGTTCATCCAGCACGTAATAGCGATCTTCCGTCAGCAGCATAAATTCTGCAACCAGCTGATCATTTTGACTACTACTAAACGGTACATAGAAAAAGAAGCTTGGATGCCCATCAACGGTATCGCCCTGATTACTTTGTGGCACTAGTGCGACGAGAGATTTTCCAGGCGACTCTGCACTGCATAGCTGATCGCGAACAGCACCACCATTGGCACGTCCTGATGCTTGCCCTTCTGCCCGACGACGACCAAAAAGCCTGACCCAAATAGATTGTGCTTCTGCTGGGGAAGCACTGAATAATGGCACGACCACAGAGGCTGACAGCAGCACAGACAATACACTGATCCGAATCAGTTGAAGTCGCGAGTGAACCGAGCGTGTTGAAGAGGGAGGTCTGAATCTCATGCCGTGCTGAATTGGATTACGGATTGTAGATTGCTCTGGTTAGCTTGCCTGAAGCTGGCAGGATTCATGCGATCGCTACTACAGAGTATAGACTCACAGCCCCTTGTGGAGGATTTTTGGTTGAGGCACCCGAGTGCGATGGTTGAGAGCCATGACCATCCCTCCGGTGAGTGCCATGGCAAGCATAGTAGGAACCAAAACAAGCCATCCTGCCTGACTTGCCAACACACTATAGCAAGTTCCATACAGCACAATAACAGTTGCAAAACCTGCTGTAATAAGCCATTTAGGACGATAAAACCACCACACAACAAATCCACTCAGACTCGTCCAAGCAAACACCCACAGGTATTCACCCCAAAGTGGCCACCACCAGATGAGAGGACGTCTATCTATCACCGTACTGATGAGTTGGCTCACCTTCTGTCCTTGAATGTGAGCGCCTGATAGAAGGCCATGGGGCGTATCCCAATAATCAGTATTCGTATCGGCGCGGTCGGTATACCCGATCAAGATGATGCGATCGCGCACCGCATCAGCTGAAACGACATTGGACAACACGTCTTGTAGCGGAATAGACAACGCAAATTGCTCGGCATTTCCTTGATGCACTCGAAAATTCAGTAGAGTTTGATAGCCCTGAAGACGATCCTTCCGATCCTGAAAACCCCCACCATTTCCCCATAAAACAGGAATCGCCATCGCTCCAAACTTCAGACCATCTCGAAGGTAAAACCCTTCACTGTCAACGGGTGGATTGTAGGGATGGCCTTCTGCATCCAGATAGTGTTTGGCAATCACCAGGCTAAACGTTTCTTGGGTATTGCAATAGGTCGCATCAGGGGCCTGATGCAAGTAATGCCGTCGCACAAATTTACCGCCATCATCCGCAAAATCGGTTGAACCAACCTGTTCAATATCGAGTTCCGGAGGAGGTGTATAGCCTTCAACGGGATTACCGTTTTCATCCGTGGCTTCATGCTTGCAAACTGCAATGAGGTTATCCATTTGACGCATCTGAGCTGCCAAGATGGGATCCGCTTCAAAATCACGGTAAAAATCTAGGGCAATCAGGCGAGGGGCATGTTGTTGTAAGTTGGCTAAAACCTGGGCAAGTGCAGCATCTGGGATAGTTCCATAGCCCGGCTCATACTCTCCACCTAACATGCGATTGCGGAGATCACGCGTGCTGCTAGAGTCCACGGTCACGAGCGTGATGCGATCGTCTTGGGGTTCACTCGGGCGCAAGCGCAGGAGATGGTCGTAGGCCATCAGTTCTAGCCCTTCTGTCAGGCCAAAAAACCGGGCGATCGCCACCACCACTGTCGCAGCCATACTTGAGAACACGACCGTTCGAGGCTTGACCCGTCGCAGAGGAAGGGCTTGACTGGCGTCAATATACTCTTTCTGAAGAGGGGTCGGTTGGGGCTCTCGCTTCTCTGACTCGTCGAGCCAGGCGATCGCCCGATTCAGGTCACTTCCCCGCATCAAATAACTATCGTCTTTGCCCGTTTCGTTCCATTCGCGCGATCGCACGAGCAAGCGAGTATGCATCTGAACATGGTCTGGATCACTCGCAAGAGTTCGTAGTAACTCTCCAAAGTTAGTAAGGAAGTCGCCTCCATGCTTGCGAAAATCAATCCATTGAATATTGGCCAAGGCCAGTGGCAACAACGCACTAGACACTTCACGATACAAAACCGTCACAATGCGTTTATTCAAATTTTTCGCATGTTCCACCTCTTCCTTACAAAAAGGAGAAATGATCGAACTCGGGGAAATAACAAATAGGAAATTCTCCGAATTTTCAATCCCTTTCAAAATTTCAGTTTGGAAATCTTTGCCTGATTCAATATTTTCCTGGTCAAACCAGGTGGTCATACCTTGAACCTGAAGCGTTTGATTGAGTTTCCGAACAAAATCACCATCCGAGCTGGAATAGGCAATGAATACATTCAGGGTCGTATCCAGAGGTTGTTTCTCACTTTCGGCGATAAATTCTTCCTGAAGAGGGGTAGGACGAAATTGCTGGTGATGTTTTGCAGCCTGGAACCAGTTTTGAAAATGCCGTAGCTCCACACCTCTGAGTAAAATGCTGGGATTATATTTCTGGTGTTTCCAACGGAGCGCCTTCACCAATAGCAACTTGTGCTGATTATGGTACCGGGCATCTTCATCGAGACTCTTCAGCAATTTGTTAACGGCTTGGGAATACGCGCTCGACTCATGATGCGCTCGACAATCAATGAATTGGAGCGATCGCAACGCCGAGGGCATATCGTCCATCTCAACATCATCAATCAACAGCGGAATGATGCGTTTCTTGAGGTAAAGCGCATATTCCAACTCCTCGCGGCAATATTCGGAGGCCAAGGAGGCTGAGGACATCAACCAAATAACGTTGTCCGTTTCTTCAATACCTCGATTGATTTCCTCTTGAAAATCTGCTCCTGTCGTAATGTCTGTTCGGTTAATCCAAACGGTGATCCCCTCATACATGAGGGAATAGCGCACTTGGTCTCTAACATGATGGTCAATTTCTGCATGGCTAATGAAGACCTGAGTCATCAAGTTATTTGCATTCTTGATGCTCTCGCAAATGAACTCAGCATGCAGTTGTGTGGGACGACACGGAGGCTGTTCGTTTTGAAATGAGGTCTTCAGCCATTGCTCTGCTTCTATCCGGTCGTCGCCAACGAGCAAATACTCTGTTTTGCGCTGGCGTTTTTCCCAATCTAGCGCTTGCACTAACTGAATCGTATGCTGTTCAACATACGTTTGATGCCGTGGAAACAAAGAAATGAGACCCGCTAGAGATTGTTCATAATCATCGATGCCGTCCCGAAAATAGACCCAGTTAATTTTGCTAATCGAGGGATTCATGTTTGGAAAAATAGAATGCAATCCCTGATCTTGGTATTGTCTCCAGTCCTGCTCAGAGCCTGTCGAATTTCGCCGCTTCCATAATTCATAGGGAATAGTTTCCACATGCAGCAATGGAATAATGCGTTTCTGAAATTGAAGAGCGAGTTCGATTTCTCGCTTGCAATACCCGGAGTTCACAGCATGGGGGGAAATGATGAAGATAAAGTTGTGGGCTTTGGAGATGCCATCGTTAATTTGCTCCTGGAAATCAACTCCAATAGGAATATCAGTTTTGTCGAACCAGACATTGAGTCCTCGTTGACTGAGATGCTGATCTAACGTAGTTGCAAATTCCAAGCTATCGGCTCGTCCATAGGAAATAAAAACATCAAAATAACGATTGACGTCTTTACTGGCCCGAATAAAAGAGGTGTGTAGTCGAGTCGGCGAGGGATGTTTTCCGGCTTGTTGGCTTAGGAGCAGCCAGTTTTCTGCATCAACAAACGTGTTGCCCCGCAGCAGGAGTTCTTTACGGCGCTCTTGGTGATCCCACTGTAGTGCCTGCACAAGCAGGGTTTTATGGGTGTGGTAATAGTCTGCATCCTCTTGTAGTACGTCAACTAAGGCATCGACACTGGCTTGAAAGCAATCATCCGTATCCTGCTGCAGAAAATCGACAAACTGGAGAGTTTGCAGATCAACGGGAATATCTGTCGGCTGCAATTCGGCAATTAAAAGAGGAATGACGCGTTTGTGATAGAGCTGGGCATGGCGAAGCTCTTGCTGACAAAAGGCTGAGTTAAGCGACTGGGGAGACATCAACAGAATAACGTTGTCTGCTTGTTCAATCCCTCGGTTAATGGCTTCCTGAAAATCTTCTCCGGTTTTAATGTCTGTATCGTTCGACCAGAGGGTGATCCCCTTTTTCCTCAATTGTTTCTGGAGCCGGTCTTTGACCGCATGATCATCTTCCGAGTAGGACAGAAAAACATGGGTCATTCCGCCCTGGGACTGTTTGATACTTTCGGTAATGAACTCTGCATGGAGGTCGGTTGGGCTACAGGGCAGTTGATCATCATCAACACCTGTGGTTAACCAGGCGAGTGCTGCATCGCACTGGGTGGCGTCCAACAAAAAGGGCGATCGCCGCTGGTTCCGCTCCCAATGCAGAGCCTGACTTAAGTAGCAGGTATGTTGCTCAACGTAGTGTGTTTGCCGATTCAGCGCGTTCATGATGATCGATCCCACCTGATCCTGATCATTCTGATCCTGCTCGTTGTTATCGATGTCTTGCTGAACCGTTATCCACTGCAATTCTGGCCTCGCAGAATGCACCAAAGCCATTATGGGACTAAGCTCAGACTCAGGTTCATTATTCAGGCGCGCAAGTCGAACGGTATTCTTACCGTGAGGAGAGATAGCATCATCATGGCGATGCGTCTCCAGCATAAGTATCGGCAAAATTCGTTTCTGATATCGCAATGCAAGTTCAAGAACATGACAGCAATCATTGGGTGGAACCTCATCCCATGACAAAATTGCAATCACGGCATGAGTGTTCTCGATCTCAGCATCAATCTCATTGCGCAGATCCTCTCGACGCAAACCGTCATTGTCTATCGGTGTCCGTACATCTATCGGGGTCCGTACCCTAATGCCTGTTTGCACGAACAGATTTCGTAGATGCTCAGCGATCGCCCGACCATCACGACATCCAACCGCAACGAAAACGTCATAGAACCCGTTCATCGTATAGATGGGTGAGTGTTGAGGAAATTGGGATTCATCAGAGCTCGCCTGCATATTGGCTAGCGGTAAATCCTGATGATTACTCATGGACGCGACACCTTGCCGAAAGGACTCTTTTACTTTATGGCGCTCAGCTTTGTTAGAATGCCCATCGCAAAACAGATACACAAAAAAGATTTAGGAGTGCTTCTCATGGAGAAGCACTCCTAAACATCCAGCTCTATAAGTATAGGAGTTACGCATTGACAAAATCGTGATGATGGGGTCAAGCAAGCGTCGTCTCCGTTAGATTTTCTAAAATGAACTGGCGAATCACCGGCACAAATAGCTGACGCGATATCTCATAGCAGTTGTTGATAATGCCTTTGA
>JBCCWF010000066.1:0-18643 GCA_039194035.1 Cyanobacteria bacterium P01_E01_bin.6
AGCAGAAATAATGTGTAGAGCGTACTATCGCACTGGGCTGTAGAGGGTTTTGATATCTCACGCATGGCCTAGCACTCACTCAGACAGAAGGGGCTGCTATCACCATACAGGTTAGCTATTTTGTCAATGCGTAAGTCCTAGTACCAATAGAGAGGCGGCGAGCTACGCCCGTCGCCCCTCTATTGGGTATCTTTTTTATTTGCAGATCCCTACTCTTCCTGGGATGCATGAACTGGATGCTCTTGGGGAAACACAGGGAATGATTTATCTGGCGGCTGATTCGATTCGTTCCAATCAGCCATAAAAACCTTAGATGGATGCTCATCCACTGAGTCATCATCAAACGAACTGAGAAGATAGCTCTGGATTTCCTGGGGGTTGCTCGCACTGCTAGGACGATTGAGCGGAACGTAAATGATGTTTTCATCATCGATCTGCTGAGGCCTTTTCTCCATGGACGTAGTCGGAAAACAGACGATGTTCATCAGTTCCTGTTCGTCAGTGCGACTCAAGCTTTCGACGCTTGGAGGTGCTACAGCAAGTGAAAGTTTGAGGAAATCACAACCGAGGTATTCGATAATCAGAGACTCTCCAATTGCATCAAATAGTTTTGGAAGTGAGAAGATTCCCGACTCTGAGCTAACCAGCTGCCTGACAAATTTGTTGTCTGTGTGAAAGAAGAGACTTGAGCTTGAGTTCTCGATCATGACAAATGTTACTGAGACAGATGGTAAACCCAGGTGAGGTTCAATTCTTGGTTGTGGATCGGTTCCATAGTCAGCATCTTTCCAAAGCTGGAGTTTGATTAATCGAATGGATTCCGCAGATAGGTCTTTTCCGAGATAAACAACTCTAGCCTGCCTTGAACTCGCGTTACACGTCAGTAAAAAGTAGCACTGGCTCATCACGCAGCCTCCTAGAGCAACAGAATGACAACACTACCGGGTTTGGTTGCGAAACACTAGATCAACGCAAAGATCAGATACATCCTGTTTGACAAACATGGAAGCCATACACACTCCAGTGTTGTGGTATTAGTAATCTTGTCAAATTGTTGTTGAGATTATTGGATTGGATCTGGCTGTTCAGAATCGTGATGCTCAAATATTTTTCATAAGCACCTCAATCAAAATTGTGAAGTACTTTGATTGGGTGACTGCTCCCTACTCTTATTGTGCTGTTTACTTGTGTTAAGTCTTGTGACTACTAAATGACCCACTAAAAAGCAGAGAAGGTTTAACCTTCTCTGCTTTTTAGTGGGTCATTTAGGCCTCGTTTACGATTTATTTGACGTTATGGTTTTTGCTTCAACAGTTTCTTGCTCCCCAAAAGACCGACAGCTAGGAGGCCAAGTAGTGATCCAGGCTCAGGAACATCCTGAGATTGGTCATCGGGAGAAAATTGTCCTGTACCAATACGGAATGTGTGATTATCTGTTTCAAATCCACCCCCACCGATTTGGGAAATTACGATTCGGTCAAAGTTATCTTCTTCACTTTCCGAACGGAAATCAACGTAGCCTGTTCCCTGTCCACTTTTAGTTCCAGTAAACGCAAATCCTTCAGCAGCGATGTCATTAACGTCAAAGGAACCAACTAAATTGTTCCCTTTGAAAAAGGAGAAGACGTTCCCACGGCTGGCCGATCCCCAGTTAATCCCGAAGTAATTCAGCGTTTCTGCTAGGTCAATCGTAACGGTACTGTTTGAGAACACCTGTAGATAAGACGAGTCGTTTACTTCGTTATTGGCTCCATCTGGAGACCAGCGCATTGCAGATGATGATGTTGGCACAACTTTGCTCGCGCCATTTGAATTTGAGAAGGTGTATGTTGCAAAACCATCAATTGCGTTGCCTGACGAGTATTCTATAGCCTTGAACTGATCATTGAGATCATTAAAATTAACAGTTGCAAAGCCTTCCCTTTCAGCAAATTCAGAAAATGCACCTTGATCTATTTCTCCCGTTGGGCTGTTGTTTCCTGGCTGAACGCCGAAGCTGATTGCCTGAGCTGAGGTTCCAATAAAAGCTGCCGTAGCCCCAGCAATTGCTATTGAACAAACGGTTGTTTTGATAATATTCATTCCCAATCTCCCAAGAACTCCAATGATGTCTATGCCTAGATCCATCATTGAGCAAGCGAACAGTTTCAACGTCACTGGAGATACTGATCTTCCGTCGCATTTATTGTGAAGATTCTATCCCTCAGAGATATTTAGGTTGAAGCTAAAATAAAGTAACTATATTGCGTTTCTCGCTGCACTTTTTAAGAACGGATCCATGTTCTAAAGGAGTTTTTGCTTAATTATTGAGATCCTGACTAGATCCTGAGCTTCAAAGAGGTACGGGTGAATAAGCTCTTATTCAGGTTGAATCCAAATACTTTCAATTGCATAAAACTCGCCACGTTGTTCCAGGATATATCCGCCTAAGAGAAGCCCGAGCCATATTTTAACGAGTGTGATTTTTTGATCGGTTTTCTGCAACGCATCAACAAGCTCCTGTAGCGTAGCTCCCTGTCGATGCTTGGTCATCCATTTCTGAATGACCCGTACCCACTCCGATACATTCTCGTCATGAGCAATTGAGAGAGCGTGCTGTTTTACTTCAATTTCATCAATTACATCAAGTAAGACATTTTTGTCTACTGTTTCAGCGACTGACTCCTCTAACGTGATACCTGAATCGAGTGATCGTCGCTGAGAGTATGGAGATTCTTCCACAAGATTATCTAAGTCTAGAGACATAGATTGTCTTAGAAAACCCATTAGCATGTCATCTGTTATGACAGGTTCATCTTGCGACTCCCAGTAATCTTCTTCCCACGTATTGAGTAATCGCTCGGCACGAATTACGTAGAGTTCCGTTAATTTCATCAGAGCGTTGCCTGCGATAGAGAGTTTATCGTGATGTGTTTGCTCAGCAAGATAACTTTCTAAGATTGCAAGGAGATGAGAGAAATTAACCTTCTCAGGATGGTGCGTCGCATCTTGGAGGGCAGTCTCAAATTTCATCAGTGAATAAAAGGAGCATACAATACTAAAGATTAAGGAGAAATAGTCGATCGCCTCTTTGCTCTATCGTATATAAGATGGGCGAAAACCAAGGATTATCTCAATTATACTTGCGCGTGATGTGTCAATATTAAGCTATGTCAGCAAATATCTAGGTTCGATGGAGTCTTGCAGGTAAGGAGAAATTCTTCCAGAGCATCATGGAGTTGTGTTCTGTAATCAATATTACTTGAGCAACCTACTTATTTTGATGCAAGAAAGTATTTGGAAGTCTCCAAGGCAAAACCATGAAACTGTGCTAGAAATACGTGAACATAAAACATTTCTCTGGTATATTTATTTATACATAGTATCGTTGACTTAAAGGTCTGCGAATGTGTAACTAAACTATTTTTTAACGAGTTGAAAAGCAAGTAGTTGCTGGTTGAGGTTCGTTAAGCTCCGATATCAGTCGAAAAAAGAGCCCACGATTCATCACATGAGCGTATAGTAAACAGACCAGTCTTATTGCCACATTGCCATTGCGATAGTTTTGAAGTTATGCCGAAACAGCGTTGGCTAGAACAACTGATAGATGAGTATATTACTTCAGTTTCTAGCCTTCAAAATGACGAAAAAGGATATACAGCAGCTGAGCATTGTGCGCAGTGGATAAAAGGAAAGTGGGCACAACGAGGCCTTACATCAATTGATCAGCAAAAAGATTTGATCGCTGATGCAAGAGAGATGATCAAGCGACGCTTGGGTTCTGACCATATAGCGTTGAGGGCGATGATTTTCCCGCGAAATCAGGGGCTTGACGTCAATCATTTGTCAGTAAATCAGGAGATTGAGCCAATCGTCCTTTCTCCGAAGGCAGTCAATGCAATTGTTTATAGAGCAACCAACTTACTTGTCCGAAACAACTGGGCTGATATTGCCTGTGGTATTGCTATTTTGACTGGTCGACTACACGCTGAGGTGATGAAGACAGGGATATTTGATTGGAAGTCTGACTTCTCAATTGCTTTTTCCAACGGCGTGAAGCAACCAGATGACTCAACAAACTCCTCAATTATTGAGTTGCCTACGTTGAGTCGTGCAGACTATGTGCTGTCAGCGATTACGAAGCTGCGAGCAATGGTGCTCACTCATACGCTGACTAGCAGACAAGTAAAGGCCAGGTATTCAGAGGGTGTATTTCTTGCATGTGGCCGTCATTTTGAAGATTTAGTTCCCTCTCTGATGGGCAAGCATCGATATCATACATATCTTTTTCATAGATTATATGCAACGATTGCTCATTATTTTTACTGTCCTGATTGGGTATCCGATCAAGAATTTAAGACGTATGTTAAGGGTCAAACTTCACTTGAAAGCGATTCACTCTGGAAATCATCTCATAGAATAAATGATTCCTATGAGATGGATGTTGTTGAGGATGAATATGGTGGCCAAAAGAAGGGGATTAGGTTGGCTCAACACGGTGTTAAAGTTATTGATGTTTTTCAGCGTATCGAATTATCAGAGTCGTCCCGCAATGGTTTTCATAACTTGGATGCGGATGATAAAAGGCATATAGCCGAGCCAGATTCTGGCACTCAAGTCTCTTTCACGAACAAATCAACAGAAGTACAACAGGAAACTACAATGGCCAAGGATAATCTTTCGTCATTTGAATTAATTACTTATTCTGAGGCGTATCAGCGAGCAGTTGAGCGAGGCTTCACTGGAAGCAAGCGAGAGTTCAGAGGGGCGTCGACAAAACAAGCAAGCTTAGTGGCCAGTAAGTATGGAGTACAGCGCGATCGGTCGATTCTTAATCCGGCAATTAATCAGCCGACATGGCGAGATTTACATGTTCAAATAGAGTCGCCTAAAGCCTCCAAAACAAAAAAACCTGTAGCAGCAGCCTCTAAAACAGCAAAATCTGCAGCAGCAGCTTCCAAAACAGCAAAACCTGTAGCAGCAGCTTCCAAAACAGCAAAGTCTGCAGCAGCAGCCTCTAAAACAGCAAAGTCTGCAGCAGCAGCTTCCAAAACAGCAAAGTCTGCAGCAGCAGCTTCCAAAACAGCAAAACCTGCCTTGCCGGTTGTCTTAGATTCAGATGCAGAAACCTTGCCGGAGATGCCGGTTATTCAAAGTGAGACCGAATTGGAATTTGTGCGCAAGTTATCGACAGGGATTGATTTCCTGTCGCGGGAGGTTGACACTTTACGTGCAGAGCGAGATATTTTACGCTCAGAGCGAGATGCTGCTCAGGCAGAACAGAGTGAAGCTTTAGCAAGTCGAGATGCTGCACTGGAAAAGAGCGATCGCCTCCAGAAAAAAAACAAAGTCGATCTAGAAGAGTTTAAAGAGAACATTTTAGAGAGAGAGCAACAAATTAAATCACTTGAAGAGCAGGTGATTTCACTACAAGAACAATTGTCTGATCTCAATCAAACGTACCAAGAATTAGAGCCGATTCTAAACCTCATGGGGCGTGCTCAAGCGAAACTGCGGGACGTTTCACCAGAGGCAGCAATGGAGCAATCTGATCATGATTTGTCTCTAGCTCCTAGGGATATGGATGATCAACATGAATTAAAGCCAGAGAAAAAAGTTGCTTCTTCGCAAAAAACGAAGAAGACGAAAAATGGCGATCGCCCTGAAAATAATCGAAATGGCAGTACGAAAAGTAAAAGTAAAGGTAAGGCTCAGAAGGTTGATCATCGGTCTAATAATGCAGCGACTTCAGTACAAAAACCTTCCAAGAGTCAAAGTGATGCACAAGAGCCAACGGCGATTCTTGATGAGGCTGTTGTGAATGCTCTCGATGCAATCATGGCCTACAACGACGAACCAGGTCGAATATTTGAGGAGAAGTGGGCAATTTCTTATCCGGTGATGAAAGAATTGCTAACTCAAGTAGGTGCATCTACTCAAACTAAGATAAAAGCTGTGTTTGATGATCGTGGTAAAGAAATTGACCATCACATGAAAAAGCATGGTCTTGGCAAACGCCATAATCGAAATCACCAAGGGGAAAGTATTTCTGATGTCTTAAAGTTGGCTGTGAAAAAATAAAGTCTTAGGTGATTGATCTACCTGGATCAATCTATAGGGATCAGTATGAGGCGTAATTGCTATTGTTTAGCAAGAGTTTGAACCTCCCAATACATTGCTTGTTGGGAAGATTGCTTGATACACACGATTATTTTCTAAAGCTGGAAAGCTTTATGTACAAGGAGATGAACTATCTTTAGTGATGACAGCATCTCTCCTCTCTGCGGTACATCTTCTCTTGCTCAACCTGATCGAGAAACTGAATACACCGTACCAAAAAGAAAATTTCTAAGCTTTGCTGGCGGCTCAACTAAGTCAAGAGTCAACGGCTCTTTATCTGAATCGATGGAGGCCAGCGTCTGTCTTAAGTCGTTTCTTGAGTCAACGTCAATGGGCGATGAAACCTTTGCTATTAATGATTTCAGCGTATGTGTTGAGTCAGTTGTTGCAACCGGTTGGACGAAGACGACGCCCTGATTTGTATATCATGGTGGACTGAACTAGTGTGCCGAAGCAGGGTAAATGCAACCAGTGTCGTCATTGACTACACTACTACTATGAATGCTATGGCCTCTATGTGGTGGTGCTGTATTTGTGTTGTGGACACACTCGTGTGCCATGGTCCCTAGCGATTTATCGAGGTAAAGGCACTTACACCATGAAGCAACGATTTTCCGCAGCTTGCTTTGCTTTTCGCGGCTCAGCACTGTCCAAACAGCATGACCTCACGAGCGGGGAAACTCAATGTAATGGGCGGTTTCATCTGCAACCTCTTTTCCATAAAGAGATTCCACCACCGCAAAGGCCATGTCAATCCCTGCCGACACGCCTGCTGAGGTGAAAATGCCATCCTCTACCACCCGATGATCTCGCTCCACTGTAATGGTTGGGTCGATGCCAGCGAGAAAATCTAATGCCCCCCAGTGAGTGGTCGCTCGTTTATTTGCCAACAGCCCTAATTTGGCGAGTAACAATGCGCCTGTGCAGACCGAGGTCGTGTGTTTGGCCTGTTGACTCGTGGACTGGATCCAGTTAAGCGTATCCGCATCGTCAAGTAGTGGACGAGTTCCAAACCCTCCTGGAACAACTAGTAAATCAATCGTTGGAGCTGAGGAAAAGTCGTAGTCAGGCAGAACTCGCAGTTTTCCGGTGGCAGCGAGGGTATCAGTGGTTTTTGCGACAGTAAATACATTGAACGGAGCACTCTCCTCATCTCGGCGGGACTCGACACCGGGAACAAGGCGGGTTCGGGAAAACACTTCAAATGGGCCAGCAAAGTCAAGGACCTCGACAGATGGAAAAATTAAAATTCCAACATTGAGTTTTGATGCAGTCATTGAGGTACCAGAAAAGGATGGTGAGATACCTAGTAATTATAGAGAGCCTGGTGAAAAGTGGTGGCACACGACTTGGCAATCTTTTCTAAAATCCGAGATTAACTAGCGGAATGCTTTGAAGAGCATGTCTACAAGCAAGATCAACGGCTACAGCGAAGGGATTGGTAACCAGAGCAATGTCATCAAAGAAGTGGTGATTTGCAGCACAGGCATTATTAAATGCTGCCAACCATCCAAGAGTAGATGGGAGCGAGATGATTGGCAGCATGTTCAGTGACCGTGGATATCATGGATTCAAAGTGTCATGCCATCATCGTTTATAGTTTGCATCAATCAGAACGGACAAAACATTCTTAGCATTGTCTGCTCCACTCGGAGTTCCTTCAATGGTCGCCACAAGGCTAGCGCCGCCAATCAATAGCAAATATTGCTGTGAAAATGCATCCGGATCGGTCACTCCGGCTTCTGCTGCCAGACGCATGACATACTGCCGGATCGAATCCCTGACGTTGACTGAAACATGATGAGCAGGATGAGTCGCATCTGCAATTTCTAGCACTGCATTGATAAATGGACATCCTCGAAAATTTGGATCAGCATACCAACTGTGCAGAACATCAAACGTCGCCAGTAGACGTTCTTTCGGAGTTTTTCCGCGATCTTCAACAGCGGATTCAAACCAGTGTAACCATTGCTCCGCTCGGTGTTTCATGACCGCCTCAATGAGCTGATCCTTCGAGTGAAACCAACGATAAAGCGTGCGTTTCGCAACACCAGAGATGGCAATGATCTCGTTAATCCCAACATGCTGAATGCCCCTCTGATAAAACAACTCAGAAGCTGCATCTAGAATTTTCTGGCGTGTGTCACTCTGTTCAGACGTCATTGTTTACGGGGTAGACAGATTTGTCTCCATGGAGCTATGATAGCACTCATTGAAAAGGAGACAGACTTGTCTCCTTTTCAATTTACCCTAATAGAGGAAAACGATGGAATTTAAAATTCATACAATTGAGACAGCTCCAGAGGCTTCCAAAAAGGCCCTCCAGCAAGCCAAAGAAACGTTCAAATTCATTCCAAATTTAGAGGGCATCCTAGCGGAATCACCGGCAGCGTTGAAGAGTGGCATGGCCCTGTGGGACTTGTTTGAGTCAAGCAGTTTTACTCCCATTGAGCAGCAGGTCATATATCTCACGGCTAACTTCGAACATAATTGCGGGTATTGTATGGCAGCTCATTCTGGCTTAGCCAAAATGATTGGCATGGATCCTTCCGATATTGAGGCGCTCCGATCTGCAAAACCTTTATTGGATAAAAAGCTACAGGCACTACGACTGTTTACTCAGCAAATGATTGAAAAACGAGGTTGGGTAACGGATCAAGAGCTTGATGCCTTTCTCGCAGCAAGTTACACAAAGCAACAGGTGTTAGAGGTTATTTTGGGAATCGCGGTCAAAATCATCCACAACTACACGAATCACATTGCGGAAACTCCTTTAGATAAGACATTTCAACCGTATATTTGGTCAAAGCCTGTGTAATAGTATCTGATTGAAACCGTACTTTAATTGAGCATCTAAAGGAGGACTACTGTCTAGAGCAGCAACTTTATCCTCACGATCCTGACGCCATCAGTGCTTTGCGGTAAACAATCTTATCGGCACCTGCATCATAAAAATCGCGGATTCGTGCTTCTTCCTCGTAACCACAGGTGCAGTAGAATGCTCGCGCGTGATCGAAGCTTGCTAAGGTTTCCACAAGTAGCAAGCGGGCACCCTGTGCCGTTACTATTTGTTCAACACATTGTACCAATGCCTTTCCACGCCCTTGCCTCTGGTGATCTGGCCGGACAGCAAGGAAAAGTAAGTTCCATGTTCCGTTTGTCATGCGTTCAAGTGCGCAGTAGGCGACTCCTACTGGCCCGTTATCGTCGTCGGTAATCCAGAAATGGCCGCTGGTTTTACCGCCACTGACATAATCGTTCAACATGACGCTGAGTTCTTCAATCTCATTTGGCTCAAAACCAATCGCCTCGGCGATCGCCAGTAGCGCGTCTGTGTCATCAGGCGTCGTCGGTCGAATCATTGCGAACTCCATATGTGCGTCAGCTATAGTTAACATGACAACAGTTGTTATGTTTTTAATCAACATAACAACTGCTGTCATAAAATGTCAAAATAATGACTCATGCTATTACCAATCGAGAAGCGCTATGAGTTATGACGATCGCCGAATTGAGGTTGCTAGAGCAGCATGGCGGGTAATTGTTCGCGAAGGATTGGATCGGGCCAGTATGCGGGCGATCGCCCAGGAACTTGGCTCCTCGACCGGAGTCGTCACCCACTACTTTCGAGATAAAGAATCACTCATCTTATTTGCGTTGGAACAGGTGTTTGAGAACGTCTTACAGGACATGAAAACCTGTGCCAAGGCATGGCAAGGCATTGATCGATTAGAGCAGATGATTTTTCTGGCTCTGCCTCTGGAAGCGAGTGACAAAGATGATTGGAAGGTTTGGATGGCGTTTTTAGGATATTCGGTTGGCCGCCCACATCTAGTTCAGGAGCACCAAAAACGCTATGACCTTTTGCGCCAAGTGATTTCCCAAGAACTAGCTGCACTGCAAACAGCTAAACTCATTCGAGCTGATCTAGATGTGGCTCTCGAAGCGAATGCACTCATCGCCCTAGTAGATGGCATTAGCACGAGAGTTGTGATCTGCCCTGAGCAGTTTTCCGCAGAGCAGCAACAATATCTCGTGCGACGACATATTCATACGTTACGGGCATCATCTTGAGTACTAACGAGTAAGCTTTGAGTAACCTTCAAAGCGATCGCCCAACTCGAACGTTTTGATGCAACCGTTTCGATGACATCACGATGAGGATATGAATATGAAAATTTATCGATAGGAACTTACTCCTTCTGAGGGATCATGTTATCTGAATCATGTTAGAAGTTGAATGGCATCGCCTGATTTGACCACACCTTCAACGAGTACAGCTCCGTACACCCCTGCAAATCCTTCATGAGCACGAGATACATGTTTGATAATCTCTGGGTTTGCTTCTGATGTGTCTGGATCCAGGGTGATCATTTTGCATCGTGGGTCGCGCTCCAGCACCGCAACCTCCAGCATGTCCCCAATCTTCAGCCGTTTGCCGATCAGCTCTCGTTCATACACCTTTGGCTTGTCCTCGTTCCAACTGACGTAAAGGTTTGCTCGGAAACGTCGCTTATCCACTTCTATGGCAAGCTCTTCTGTCAGTAACTCTCCAAGCTGTACTGAAAACAAGGAAAGTGGGCGGCAATCAAACTGACTCCGTTGGGTGAAATGAAGTTTGAGGGTTGGGTTGTTGGTGAGCGTTTTGAGATGCTCCAAAAACACCTCATCATCCACTTGATAGGTTTCACCGTCGGGGGTTTCAACATCCACCAAGAAGTCGTCAGACTCTGGGTATAGCGGATTAATGCCAGGAGCCATCTCTTGGGCTGCTTTCAGATTCCCAGGGGTGAGCGTACTGGTGGCGTTTCGATAGCGGGGGTTGTAGAGGAGGAGGGATTCTTGGTCGCGTGCTGTGTGCCAGGGAAATCCAGGATTCCCCTTTTCTGTGAGAAACCCGTAGGTGCGATCGCCCATCAGTCCTGCAAAGGAGACGAAAACTTCGTTCAGTTCTTCGCCACCCATGCTTTTAACTGGGTAACGCCAGATACTATCGATGCTGCCAATTGTGGACATTAGAAAACCTCACAGGTTGATAAAGAGACTCATCAGGTATCGCCACACCGCGCAAGCCTTGCGAAGCCGCATCGATAGACGGATGATCCAAACACAGGCTATTAACCTAGACTCACTAATATCACTCCCTGCTGACGTGAGTCGTTATAAAGATAACAAGTAGAGGGAAATTGAAACAGGTTCCCTCACATTACTGAAAGAAAACGAGTGGCAGAATTGAAGATAGGTTGACGGGCGCATCGATTGTAGAGATGGAGAACACTGGTAGAGCTGGAGGGCGATCTCTGCTGAAATGTAAGTAACGTTTGATTCAACAAGATAAGGGTCAAGTGATCAGACTTGATCCCTGACTCAGAGAGTCAGGGATTTGGACAAGAGGGCGATCGCCTGTTTATTAAACGCCGGAATATCATCTGGATTACGGCTCGTCACCAGATGGATAGCGTTATTGACGTTTAATAGGCTCCTTGGGAATAGGTCAACTCGTAACTATGAGAGTAAATCTCGAATATGAGACCGAAGGGGTCTTCCATGTAAACCATTTTGTAGGGCTTTTCACCTGGGTAATACTCCCGAATCGGCATTCTTTGCTTGCCACCATGGGCGACTATTTTTTCGACCAAACCTTCAATGTCGGGATCTTGCACACAGAAATGAAAGGTACTGGTTTTCCAATAGGCAAACTCTTGGGGGCTTTCGTTGTTTTTGAACTCGAACATTTCCACACCAATTCTGTCGCCAGTAGACATATGGGCGATTTTGAAAGACCCCCACCCGGCACCAAATACATCAATACACATCTGTCCTATGGGTGTATCCGACTCCTCGGTGATGATGGTTGGCTTCATGATTGGATACCACCCCATCACGCTTCGATAAAACTCGACGGCTTTCTCGACATCAGGAACAGAAATGCCAATGTGCGAGAAAGTTCTGGGATAGGTGCTCATAATAATTCCCCTTGATGGATGATATGTCCAGACTTTTGCTGCTGCATGATTGGCAGCACAGCGGCCACGCCATAGAGAACACCTTTGATATTAACATCCACCATTTTTTCTCATGCGTCCACTTTCATTGCGGAGAGGGGCATCAAACCCCCGTTGTTAAGCAATACATCGATGCGTCCGTGGGCATCTGTGGTCGCTTTTGCTAGTGATTTACTTCGTCACGCTGGGTGATATCTGTAACTTGATACGGGGCTTTGCCACCAGCTTTGTCAATTTGGTTGACAAGCTCTTGCAGACGCTCTTCTCGTCTGGCTGCGAGCATGACTGCTGAGTGATCTTATTTGGTTTAATTGCTGGTATTCCCGCCGTGCTGATTGGGGGTCTTTTCTTTGGTCGGTATATTGCCAGAGAAATTCATATTGATGCACCGATAGAAGATGTTGTCGCGCCTACAGCAACAGGCACTGTTGAGCGCACTCCCAACGAACCGCTGACTTTTGCCATGGTGGTGGGCATTATAGCGGTGCCGCTGGTGTTGATTTTATTGAATACGGTCATTGGTATGATGTTGCCAGAAGGGAATGGGTTGCGTAATTGGATTATCTTTATCGGCCATCCCTTCGTGGCGCTGATCTTAGCGCCGCTACTCGCATTTTACTTTTTGGGCACGCGCCAAGGTGACTCTCGACGGGAGATTAGCACCATGACCGGTCGGTCGTTTGAACCAGTTGGATTGATTATTTTGGTGACCGGAGATGGCGTCGTCTTTGGCCGCGTGCTGATTACCACGGGGGGCGGTGAAGCCTTAGCTAAGGTGATGGCGGCGTCCAACTTACCGATTGTGTTACTCGCGTTTTTAATTGCGACAGCGGTGCGGGTGAGCCAGGGGGCGGCCACGGTCGCCATGGTAACATCAGCAGGCCTGATTGCCCCTGCCGTACAGCTAGCTAACTATTCGCCGTCTCTGCTAGCAGCGATTACGATTGCGATCGCCTGCGGAGCCACCATGCTCTCCCCTGTCAACGACTCGGGCTTCTGGCTGGTGGCAAATACTTTGGCATGACCGAAAGCAGACCCTCCGCTCTTGAACCATCATGGAAACCATTGTCGGGATGGTGGGCTTTCTAATCGTTTTAATCATCAGCTTCTTTTTGTAACTTGTTTAACCTCCGTCTTTAACGTCAATCTCTAACGGCAATATTGAATTATCATGGCCATCTCAGAACATATCCTTGGCATCGACATTGGCACCACTAGCACCAAAGTAGTGCTCTTTGCCCTAGACGGAACCATTATTGGTCAGCACGCCATTGGTTATCCTCTAATGTCTCCTCAAGCAGACATTCAAGAACAAGACCCGCAAGCCATTTATCAAGCGACAATAGGAAGCGTGTATGCTGTCGTAGAAAGCTTTCCAGAGAAAGCTAAGAGCATCATCGGCATGGCTTTTAGCACGGTGATGCATAGCCTAATTGCCGTTGACGAAAAAGGTGAGCTGCTGACGAACAGCATTACCTGGGCGGATCGTCGCAGCGAACCTTGGGTAAGTAAAATTCAACAACAATGCAATGCCCACAACCTTTATGTCCGCACGGGTACGCTCATTCACCCGATGTCTCCGCTGGTGAAGCTGATGTGGCTGCGAAACGAGAAACCCGAGCTGTTTAACCGGGCTGCAAAGTTCATCTCCATCAAAGAGTATGTGATTTACCGCTGGTTTGGGCAATATGTGGTGGACTATTCCATTGCCAATGCGACAGGCTTGTTCAATATGAACGCGCTGGATTGGGATCCGGACGCGCTGGAGTTGGCTGGCATTACGTCGAGTCAGCTGTCGCAGCTGGTACCGACCACCCATATTCTCTCGCCAATGACGGCAGCGGCAGCGAACAGTATGGGGATTCGGGCTGATACTCCGGTTGTGATTGGCGCAAGCGATGGCGTGTTGGCGAATTTAGGGGTAGGGGCGATCGCCCCCGATACCATCGCAGTGACGGTGGGCACTAGCGGAGCCGTTCGCGCGGTGCTCGATCATCCCCAACCCGACCCCAACGAACGGCTATTTTGCTATGCCCTCACCGAAAAGCACTGGGTGATTGGTGGTGCCATCAACAATGGCGGCATCGTACTTCGCTGGGTGCGCGACAACCTGGCCGATGCTGAGGTCGATACGGCATACCTATTGAAAAAAGATGCCTATGATATCTTGACCGAGATTGCGGCGACGGTTCCAGCAGGCTCTGAAGGACTGATTTTTCATCCCTATCTGGCGGGTGAGCGTGCCCCCATTTGGGATGCTAATGCCCGAGGCAGCTTCTTTGGTCTGGGACTGAATCACACCAAAGCCCATATTATACGAGCCGTGTTAGAAGGGATTGTGTACAACCTGCATAGCGTACTCACGGCGCTTGAAGATGCGGTTGGCCCTGCCAAGAGTATCCGAGCCACGGGCGGGTTTGCCCATTCTTCCCTATGGCGGCAGATGCTAGCCGATGTGTTCAACCGAACGATGATTGTGCCTGATAGCCATGAAGGCTCCTGTTTTGGGGCAGCCGTATTGGGGCTTTATGCCCTAGGGCGCATTCCTAATCTCGAACAAGTCACCCAGATGATCAGCGAAACCCACGCTCACCAGCCCATTGCCACAAACGTCGAGCGCTATCAAAAGATATTGCCACTGTATGCACAGCTCCTCGATAGCTTTATGCCGCTGTACAGCGACATGGCCAAAATCCGAACAGGCTATTAACGCTTCCGATTATGGCAATCTGCTGATTGACCTCCGGGCACATATCACGTTTTTTGCTTAACTCACCATTGTTAACTGTTCCGGTGCAGAGCGGTTATTGATAGGCTCTACTCCCGCCAATGCTGAGGCTGACTTAAGGTCTCTGAGCACTGAATCCTTCCCACAACCCTGCCGATGACCCCAACCTTCAGCTCCTGCACCATCCAGGCATCTGCATGCTCCGAAGGAATTGCATAAGGAGCTTCAAAGCCAAGTATACCTGCGGTTTGAAACCCAAATTTTGGATAATAGTCGGGATGGCCAAGCACAAAAACCAGGTCTACTCTTGAATCTGCCAACTGTTTCAACCCTTCTCTGATCAACGCACCTCCAACGCCTTCACCTTGAAAATCGCTTAAGACGGCTAGTGGAGCGAGAATCCGAACTGAGATTTCTAGATCCTCGGGTTGGAGTTGTGCCGCTGTGAAAAGGATATGGCCTACTAATATTGCGTCTGTTTCTGCAACGAGTGATAGCACAGGCGTTGCCGTCTCATCGTCCAGCAAAGCCTCAACGAGGGCTACAATTTCTTGGCCTTGCTCTTCGCCAAAAGCATTCCTGTGAATGGCACTGATGGCAACTTGGTCAGATTCTGTAGAATGCCTTATCTTCAAGATACACTCCCCTTTCAGATTTGACAGATGGATAAGATTGCTCTAGAAATCTGCACTTGTTGGTTGTGCCTGAGCGTAAGCAGGTTCATAAGCCAGCAGTGCCGACATGACCAGCGCCGTAGCAAAAAGCAGCCCGAAACAAGTGACTGATTTTTTCACAATACCAAACGGCTCGCAGACAACATTGATGTACGCCCTAACAGAAGGCTTAAGGCATCTAGCGTTCCGCTTCACCCGCCGCAAATAGCTTTTCGGAATCAATTAATAGCCTTAATACGGTCGGGTGCAAGCGAGTTTTTATGCGGCAGTTTCTCACTATGCCAACACTAAAATACTTTCCGATTCTCTATCGCCAAACTGGCTGATCGTGCTAAAACCATCTCTCAAAATCTGAATAATCTTTGACGTTGGACTGTTGCCAATCCGAAGATAAACGAACTTGGGTGGATGACCATAAAGTAAACTGCGCTGATGGAAGTCAGAATCTTTGGAAACAATGACAAAATCATTCGCTTTGGCGTATTCCCAAATCATGCCATCGTCAGTATTCGTCAGCGCCAACGTTTTGACATGCTCAGAATCAGGATACAAATCGATAATTCTGTAAACAATCCGGTCTGAGAGATTTTCGTCCAAGAGCAGTTTCACAGCGATGCCACAAATAGCTTTTTCTCACGGTCGGCTGCAAAAGTAAGACAAGCTTTGATATCGTCTGAGGTGAGTTCTGAGAAATCTTCTAGGATTTCTGCTTCAGTCATCCCACCTGCTAGATATTCCAAGATGTCATAGACGGTGATTCGCATTCCTCGAATACAGGGCTTGCCACTGCGCTTTCCAGGCTCAATTGTAATGATGTCTTGGTAGTCCATAGTATGACAGTTGGCAAAAATCTTCTAAAGTCCATTCTATCTTCAATAATCAGGAGGGCGTTGAAATCTATCGACGACTCGATCGATCTCCTGAGCGATCGCAAGTAGCTCTATCTCTTGCCAGCGCTTTCCCACAATCTGTATGCCAATCGGCAATCCTGCTTGTGTTTGCCCGACCGGAATCACGACTACAGGATGGCCTGTAAAGGCAAATGGCAATGTATAGCCGCCTGATGCAAGAATATAGGGAACCTTTCTGCCATCAATTTCGACTGCAGTTCCAGTTGGGCGATGGGTAAAAGCTGGCGTTGCAGAAATGGGACATAGCCAGACATCCCACGGTTTGAGATCTTGATCCATTTTGACAATGAAGCGATCGCACTCAGTTAACGCTTCAAAATAGTCTTTCAATTTTGGATTCAATAAAGTTGGTAAAAGCTGACTCAGATTACTGAAGTTCCTGAGGTCTTTCTCGCCTTGGGTTGCTTCCCGAAACATAAAGGGTAGTGCCCTGTAGCGCCGCTGTCTACTAATCCAACTACCTCCACACTGCGGTTCTGATAATTGAGTGCTAGTTGGATGCGAGGCAAACTATCAAACTCATTTTGGGACGAGTCAGTCGTTGAATATCTAAAGCGCATGCTACTGCTCTAATGACTCAACAGTTGACATCGCCTGCATCAGAATAGCGCCTGCACCAAAAGCATTGTAAGGGGTAGGTAAAAAGTAGGTTTTGAAAGGCTCGAACGGTGAAATATTCACACCACTACAGAGATCAGCTGCTAAAAGCCTCACTAGCTCTAGTTTTTCTGACTCTGGTACCTGCCTAAGGATAGGTAAAAGATCCTCTCAAGTCATACACAAGCCTCGATGGATTAGCCTATATCTCTAGCATAGTGTAGCTGAAGCAAGTCAGCGTTGCTATTGTTATTGGGCCACCTAACTTTGGAGTGATCGCTTTCATTGACGCAGTTTTGGCAGAACTGTCTTTCCCAATTTATCTGCAATGCGAACGTATGCCAGCAAAGGATTATCTAATCCGAAGGGTAATGCCTTAATACTATCTCTATCAATTCGATAAACTCTAGGACCAATTCGGAAAATAACATCTCGATCCTCACGTGCTTTTACACGTTCTCTTAATCGTCTAATTTTTTCACTAATTGAACTGTCACCAACTTGCTCATCTAGCAAAACTAATTCTCTATCGAGATTCTCAAGTTCATCTAAAATTCTTGTAGCATCGCGTTCTAAGCTATATCTCCTATCTAACGGCAAAATGCAGCGGCGGCAGGCAACATCAAGCTCAGCACTAGACGCTTTCGCCCGTCCGCTGCCGTGAAGTGTTAGACCGGATATGGGCACTCGTCTCCTGCAAAAAATGAATCCCGACTGTCTTTAAGGCAATAGTTTCAATCATTTTTCGATATCTAAAGAGAGGTCTTGTTCCATACCTAAGATCACGGTGCCAAAACCCATCGCACGGTAAAATGCAATTGCATCTTCATTCTTTGCAAGAACCGGCAGTTGAATGCGAGAGATCTGCCGATCACGGGCAAAACTTCGTACCGCATCCATCAGCTTTCGACCCACACCAGAACGTCTCGCGACCTGTGTGACCATAAGGTCCTGAATATAAACTTGCTCTGGTGGGTCATCAAGTATATCGCCCTCAGCCACACAGAAGGCAAATCCAATAACCTTATCGTCTACCTCCGCCACAAAAAAAGCCGCATCACAGTCTGGGTCTTCGAGCTGTTCATCGAATTCTTTTATGTATTCCTCGCTCAATCCTGGCTTGGTTGATCGGTATGAACGGATGTTACATTCGTAAGCTTGTAACTCCTCATGCAATGTAAGGATTGCCGAGCGATCTTCAGGCTGCCAATGGCGAATCCGTGTAGCTCCTGAATTTGGTGCACTTGTAGCTTCGTTTTGCAAAAGGGGTTCTCCTTAATCTCTGGCAGGTGAAGATAGTGCGATCAATCGCCTTATCTTACTATTTACGGGTACCTCATAACTTGCTAATGCTTTGTCAAGACTAAGAATTAGGGTTGCTGATCTCTGAAATACTTGTTTGTATAGCTTTTCAGCAAGGGCTTACCCTAAAACTAAGATTTGACGCTGCACTAGTCGTGAAAATCTTTAATTATCGAATTGAGGTCTAACGGCACTGGCTTCAGCGGCGGCAAGGAGCTTTGAGTCCATCAACTGAGTATCGAGCACATCCGCTGCAAGCCCTTGTTAGGCATTTCAGTATGTACCTTTACGGCGTTCTCCAAATCTTGGCTCAGCACGAGGAGCCTC